>JAYRJH010000015.1:2819-13017 GCA_041906415.1 Sphingomonas sp.
AAATGGTCCGGCCCGGCATATTCCGCCTCGCGCCCGGCGTCCGTCGCATCGTCCACCAGGGTGGCGCACATCACCGCCAGATCGACCGCCACGGGCAATTCCGGATCGCTCTCCCCCCCAAGGAAAGCCAGCAGCGAGGCGACCATCGCCTCCATTTCCGCCACGTCCTGCCCGATCGCGTCGCGCGTCTCCGCATCCGCCACCGATTCGCTGCGCAGCCTGAGGCGCGCGAGCGGGGTGCGCAGATCGTGGCCCACCGCCGCCAGCGCCTGTGTCCGCGTGTCGATCAGCGCGCGGATGCGGGCCTGCATCCGGTTGAACGCGGCCACCACGCGGCGCACCTCGCCCGGCCCGTCCTCCGGCACCGGCGCCGCTTCGTCATAGCCGACGCGCTCCGCCGCCAGCGCCAGCTTCCTGAGCGGCAGCAGCGCGCGGCGCAGCATCAGCCCGCCGATCACCATCAGCGCGATCGCAGGCGCCAGCGCGAGCGCGATCCGCTCGAACCCGAAGCTCAGCGCCATCGGCTCCAGCGTGCGGAAATGCAGCCAGCTCCCGTCGTCCAGCCGCAAGCCCCCCGTCACCGCCGATCCGCTGCCCGGCGAGGCGAGCCGCATGCGCAGGTCGCGCGAGGCCAGCGACGGCTCCCATTCGATGATCTGCCGCCGCATCTGGTCCAGCGTCGGCGCGGCGGGCGGGACGTGCGGCGGCGCATTGCCCCAATGGATTTCGTAGCGATCGGTGGTCAGCTCGCCCGCCATCGCCGGGCGTTCTGGCGGCGCGCGCTCCTCCACCAGCCGGCGGCTGATGACCAGATGCTCGGCCAGCCGCCGCGCCTCGTCGTCACGCACCGAAAACTGGCTGGCGCGTTCATAGAACAGGGTGGAGACGCCGAACTCGATCAGCATCGTCAGCAGGAGAATCGCGACGACCTGCCCCAGCAGGCCGACAGAGGGGACCAGCCGCCTCAACTGCGCTCCACCGGCACGTTCAGCATATAGCCCACCCCGCGCACCGTGACGATCGGCGCGACATGGCCGGCGCTCGACAGCTTGCGGCGCAGGCGGCTGACCAGCACGTCGATCGAGCGATCCGAACTGTCCCCCAGCCGGGTGCGCGACAGCTCGATCAGCCGCTCGCGCGCGATGACGCGCTGGGCATGGTCGGCCAGCACCACCAGCAGGTCGAACTCCGCGCCCGTCAGGTCCACCGCGGCGCCCGTGGGGGAGATCAGCTCCCGGCGCGGCAGGTTCACCGTCCAGCCCTCGAACTTCAGCAGCCCGGAATCGCCCTCGCCCGACCGGCGATCAAGCGGCGGGCGGCGCAGCACCGCGCGCACCCGCGCCACCAGCTCGCGCACGCCGAAGGGCTTGGCGATATAATCGTCCGCGCCCAGCTCCAGCCCCACCACGCGATCCGTCTCGCTGGAGCGGGCGGACATGAAGATGATCGGCACGTCGCTTTTCTGGCGCAGCGCGCGGCACAGGTCGATCCCGCTGGTGCCCGGCAGCATGATGTCGAGCAGCACGAGATCCACCGGCCCCGAATCGAGCGCCAGCCACATTTCCGGCGCGGCGGATGCGGGGCGGACGACGAAGCCATTCTCCTGAAGCGCGCGCGCGGTGAGCGTGCGCAGCGCGGGATCGTCCTCGACAAGCAGGATCACGGGGGCGGTCATGATGGAAGGGGCCTAATCGCGAAAATGTTGCGCGGTCAACGCAGATAGGGGGTTGGCAAGCCCGAAACCCGCTGCTAGTGGCCGCGCCTCACCCGCCCGGAAGCTTCCGGGCCAGGCGCCAGAGCGGGCGTAGCTCAGGGGTAGAGCACAACCTTGCCAAGGTTGGGGTCGAGGGTTCGAATCCCTTCGCCCGCTCCAGTTTTCTCTCAATGAATTCAGAGAGATAAGAACGCCCCTTCGGGGCCGTTTTTGCTTAGATGTCCAGTGCTCGGCGCCGCTCTAAGCAGAATCTATGCACTTGGATGAAAGTCAACCAACGTGACCATCCGCGCTGAGCGCGGCCGCCAACTGTGATCCGGCGCTCAAAGCTCGCTGAGTAAGTTCAAACCCTGCCCCCGCAACAGACTGGCTGTCTACGGCTGAGCCGGGCGTTGAAGCTCGTCGCTGAGCGGGCGGTGTTGGTTGTGGGGGCTCGCAACACCCGATTCTTGCGATTGGTCGAGAGGGCGATTCCAAGATTGGCCGCTTAGACACTCCCTGTAGAACGGGTTGGAATCTCTCGTTGCCCCCCGTTACGTCCTAGTGGCCCTCGCCCGGTTGCGATACGGCGCAGCATTCGCGGATTGAGCGACGCCGCCTTAAACGATCGCGGCTCGGCTTCGGGCCGGATCGCGGCAAGCGTCGCCGACGACCTGCCGGCCATCAGTCGCGCGGTACGGACAGCCCCGCGAGAAGCTGAGCGTACGCGGCGAGCCTGCGGGATATGAACGCTGTGAAGAGCCGAACGCGCGCCGTCTTGCGCGCCTCCCCCTGTGTAAGGAGCCAGAGCGTTGCGTGTTCTTTCAGATCGATGCCCGGCACCCTCGCCAGTAGGCGATCGCCATCTCCAACGAAACACGGCAGTCTTGTCATACCGATCCCTTGCCGTGCCGCAGCGATCTGCGCCTCGGCGTCAGGCGTCCTGAACGACACACCTGTCGCACAAACCTCGCCCTCGTTGGCCCAGTCCGGAACTCCCTGAACGCCGATGACGATGGGTCGGATGGGATCCGGTGCGCCTGCACGCCACGCGGCTAGGCGGTCGCGGGACATATAGACGCCTGCGAACAGCTCCGGGCCCTTCAGGCCATAAAGATTGAGCGGCAGGGTCTTGCGATCGGAGACAATCCGGATCGCGACGTCCGCCTCTCGGTTGGTCAGATTCATCACGTCGCCGGTCGACACGATCTCCATCTCGATGTCCGGATGCATACGCGCAAAATCGGCGAGATCCGGCATGAGCAGGTGCGTCGCAAGGAACGGAGGCAGCGTCACCCGCAGAAGCCCACGCACGCTCTGGTCGCGACCGAAAACGCGCGTCTCCAGCTGGTGCGATGACGCTTCCATCTGCTCCGCGAGCTCGAGGACCTCCTCGCCCGCCGCCGTCAGTCGGTAGCCCGAAGGCAGCTTTTCGAACATCTGCGTCCCGAGGCGGTCCTCGAGCTGAGCGATGCGTCGTAGCACGGTCGCGTGATTCACCCCGAGGCGCCCGGCGGCAGCTCGTACCGAGCCGCCGCGCGCGGCGGCCAGAAAGTAGCGAACGTCATCCCAGTCGATCATGGTGCATTCCCGCGCCGCAAGCCGCGCCTTATCGAAGTCCATTGTAGCACGCTGTGCCGCAATGCGCGCGAATACCGCGGCGTTCAATCGCCAAACTGGATCGTTCCTGCACCACCGATGTGCGCGATTCCGCACTCACCGCCTGCCACCGGCGAACCTATGTTGAGGCTCTTCGGGGGACCTCCCCGCGCAGCCAAGGATCCGAGAAGAAGGATGCAAGACATGACCAGATTGAATGGAAAGACCGCCGTCATCACCGGCGGCGGGACCGGCATCGGCCTCGCCTCGGCAAAGCGCTTCATCGAGGAAGGCGCCTTCGTCTTCATCTTCGGCCGCCGGCAGGAAGCACTCGACGCGGCTGTGGCCGACCTCGGGCCCAAGGCCCGCGCAGTGAAGGGCTCGGTCTCGAATGAGGCCGACCTCGATCGACTCTACGCGGCGGTGAAAGCCGAGCGCGGGACCCTCGACATCGTCTTCGCCAATGCCGGGGTGGGAAGCCCGCTCCCGCTCAGTCAGATCACCGCCGAGCACATCGACGAAACCTTCGACACCAACGTGAAGGGTACGATCTTCACGGTCCAGAAGGCGCTGCCGCTGATGGGCAAGGGCGGTTCGATCATCCTGACCGGATCGAGCGCCGGCACCACGGGCGCTCCCGCGTTCACGGCCTACAGCGCGAGCAAGGCAGCCGTGCGCAACCTCGCGCGAACCTGGGCGGAGGACCTGAAAGGCACCGGTATCCGGGTGAACGTGCTGTCTCCAGGAGCAACGGCGACCGAACTGGCGAAGGAAGCGCTGGGCGAGGAGGGCCAGAAGGTCTTCGCCTCCATGACGTCGCTCCAGCGCATGGCCGATCCGGCAGAGATCGGGGCGGTGGCCGCCTTTCTCGCGTCGTCGGACAGCAGCTTCATGACCGCCAGCGAGGTCGCCGTCGACGGCGGCTTGGCGCAGCTCTGACCTACAGCGTCCCCCCACCGAAGGATACAAAGCCATGAGAAAGCTAGACGGCAAAGTCGCGGTCATCACCGGCGGCAGCAGCGGCATCGGCTTGGCCACGGCCAAGCGCTTCGTCGAAGAAGGCGCGCACGTCGTGATTACCGGACGACGCGAGAAGGAACTGAACGAGGCGGCGGCCTCCATTGCCGGAAACGTCACGGCGGTCGCAGGCGACGTGTCGCGCGTGGAGGATTTGGACCGGCTTTATGCCGCCGTGAAGGAGAAACATGGTCACATCGACATTCTTTTCGCGAACGCAGGCGCGGGGACGATCGCACCGCTGGCGGCGGCATCCGAGGCCCATTTCGACCAGACCTTCGATGTGAACGTGAAGGGGCTGTTCTTTACGGTCCAGAAGGCGCTTCCGCTCCTGCAAGACGGCGGTTCGATCATCTTGACCTCCTCGGTCTCCAACGTGTTGGGGCTGCCGGGATTCAGCACCTACGCCGCGAGCAAGGCGGCGGTGCGAAGCTTCGCCCGCGCTTGGACGCTGGAGCTGAAGGATCGCAACATTCGCGTGAATTCAATGAGCCCCGGCCCCATCGATACCCCGGCATTGGCAACGACGACGGGCCTTACCCCCGAGCAAGCCGAACAAGCGGCCGCCCAGTTCGCTTCGCAGATCCCGATGGGTCGCAGGGGTGAGCCGGAAGAAATCGCGGCTGCCGTCATGTTCCTTGCTTCTGACGAAAGCTCGTTCATCACCGGCGTGGATCTCGCCGTCGATGGCGGCATGGCCCAGGTCTGACCCGGCATCAGACAAGATCGGAGAGGCTCCTATGGGCACCGAGCAAAACATTCAGACCGTGAAGGACTTCTTTGCCGCGATCGGCCGCGGTGACAGAAAGGCCCTGGTGGCGCTGGCCGCCGAAGACATCGAGTGGATCATTCCGGGCAAGGATTGGCCGCTGGCGGGTACGCACCGCGGACACGCGGGCCTGGCGAATTTGCTCGAGACCGCATCCCGGTCACTCGAGACGTCGACCGAACCTCGGGAGTTTGTCGCCCAAAGAGACCGGGTCCTCGTGATCGGCTCCGCCACGGGGAAGGTCAAGGCGACAAACAAGGCGTTCGACGATGACTGGGTCTTCGCCATCACGGTTCGAGGCGGCAAGCTGTCCAGCATCCGGGAGTATGTCGACACCCAGGCGTTGGCACGGGCTTCAGAGGCGGCCCCGGACCTGACGCATGCGCCTGGCGGCTCTGGAGAGGCACTCCGAGCCTCATAAGCCCTCCCAATACGCTGAACGCGTCGTGGATCGCCGTTCCACGCTCGGCGCGCTCTTCCGACACCCAACCCTACGGGAGATCCCGATGTACGACCAAGCCAAGCAGTCCGAGTTGATCCGGTTCGCACGCCTCGCTGCGGGCGCCACCGTCATTGACGTTTACCCGGGCAACGGCGACTGGACCCGCCTCTTCTCCGACATCGTTGGACCTGAAGGGCGGGTCTATAGCTTCGTGCCGGCCGAAGTAGCCCACTTCAGGAACGATCCAGTCGGCCACATGCGGGCGCTCGCGAGGGAGCCGGGCCGGGAGAACGTCGACGCCGTTTCGGCCGACCTCGTCGCGCTGACGGAGGTCACGCTGCCCGCGGATGTCCTTTGGCTGCACTTGTTCTATCACGACCTCCACACCGCGCTGGTCCAGGACAGGGGCGCCACGGCGGAGGCCTTCAATCGAGCCGTTTACAATCTGCTGAAGCCGGGCGGACGCTACATCATCGTCGACCATGCCGCCGCCGATGGATCGGGCACGAGCGACACCCCGTCACTCCATCGGATCGACCCTGCGTCTGTCCGCGAAGAGGTCGAGGCGGCCGGCTTTGTGCTCGACGCGGAAAACGCTCTGCTCGCGAACAAGGACGATCCGCACTCGATCAAGGTGTTCGATCCCTTGATCAAGGGCGAGACCGATCGCTTCGCCTATCGGTTCGTCAAGCCCTGACAGATCCCGGCGCCGCCTTCATATCGGTCTCCCCAATCCTTGCAGACTTCATCGTCATCATGTGGGCTTGACCGGCTTCTCACTCTGGTCGGCGCGCGGTGGGAATTTTGCTCGCGCGGGACGGCGCGACCGGAGCAGTCTAGCTGATCGAGCGGGCCTGTCGGTGCGTGCGTTCGGCCCGGATCAGGCTGGCGATGAGCGGATAAACCTCGTCACGGCGGGTGAGGCCCTTTCCGGCGATCTCGTCGAAGTGGGCGCGCATGCCATAGAGCTTCAGTTCTCATGGCATCCATAATCTCATGGCGTTCCATCAGGCGACCTTCCTTATGCTGTTATAGCGGCCACAATCGGCCAGGGGTTCGATCTTCAGGCGCAGGGCGTCGGGTGTGGTGATGCTGGGCGGCATGGCCGGCTGGCCCCGGCGGGCCAGAACGGCCAGGATCACATCGCCGCTGGCGATGCCGGCGGCAAGCGCTTCGGCGCAGGCGGCTTCGACCGCCTCCAGCCCGTGATCGGGAACCGCGCCCAGGAATTTGACGAACTGGCGGTCGCCGTCGGTATGGCTCTTCATCTTGGCGCGGACCTGCGTCAGCGCCGGCGGCAAAGCCCAGTCCTTGAACGGCGCGCCGTTGCGCAAGGCGCCGGGCTTCCCGCAGGATTTCGAGGCGCGCGCCGCCGCCCACGACGCGGGGCGAAACGGTCGCGCCAATGTCCGCGTCCTCTCGACCTTCGACCTTGAACGGCAGATCGGATCGGATGGCGCGACCTGGCTGGACCGGCGGCTTGTCAGCGCGGGCGGATCGGACCTGTCACCGGCCGGGTTCGGAGAGCAGGTGCGCGAGGCGATGGACCGCCGCCGCGAACATCACATTTACCGGGGTGATGCCGCCCGCCGGCCGGACGGCCGCATTGCCTACCGGCGTAATCTGATCGCCACGCTTCAGGAGCGCGAGGTCGTCCAAGCAGGCGCGGAATTGGCCGCAAGGAAGGCGCTGCCGTTCCGCATGGCGGCCGATGGCGAAACCGTCGCCGGCACCTTCACCGGGACCGCGCAGCTATCCAGCGGCAAGTTCGCAATCGTCGAGAAGAGCCACGAGTTCACGCTTGTGCCGTGGCGGCCGGTTATCGACCGCCAGCTTGGCCGCGAGGTCAGCGGCATCGTGCAGGGCGGGTCGGTGTCGTGGCAGTTGGGGCGGCAGCGGGGATTGGGGTTATGAGGGCACGTGTCATCCTGCGCGCTTATCCGGGCCTGCTATGAATAACCTTTGCGCCATGAAATCCACAAAGACACGCACCTTTGGAGAGAGATGACGGCTGGACGGCCATAGAATCCAGAATTGATCGGGGTTGGAAAGATTTTCGTCAAGTATGGTCGACAGCCTTCTGCTGTCGATGAGATCGCGGACGAGGAAGTCCGGCATGTAGGCGATACCGAATCCCTCAAGCGTCGCGATGCGCAGCGCCTCCATGTTGTTGCAGGTGAGCACAGTCCGCATTCCGACGGTGGGGTCTTGCAGGCCAGTCATGGACCATTCCTGCAGCTTGCCCGATGTAGGGAAGCGGAACCGGATACATTTATGCCCATTCAGCTCATCGGGCGTTTGCGGTGTCCCCGCATTCTCCAGATAGGCGGGAGCGGCGCACAGTACAAAACAGAATGGGCCGAGCCGACGCGACATCAGCCGCGAATCCGGCAAGTCGCCACTACGAATGACCGCATCAAGGCCATCCTCGATCACATCAACAATACGATCGTTGAAATCGAAATCGAGTTCGACTTCTGGATAAAGCACCGAGAATTCGGACAGGACGGGTAACAGAAACCGATAGCCGACGGTCGGCAAACTCACGCGAAGCTTACCACGCGGGGTTTGAGCCGCGTGCGACACCATCGTTTCCGCCTCCTGTAGATCATCGAGGATACGGCGGCAGCGTTCGTAGAATAATGCCCCTTCGGTGGTAAGGCTGACCCGCCGGGTGCTGCGCTGGAAAAGCCGAACGCCCAGCCCTTGCTCAAGCTTGGCGACATTCTTGCCGACCGCCGATGCGGATATTCCCAATGAGCGCCCAGCCGCAACGAAGCTCAGGGTTTCGGCGGTTCGGACGAAGGCGATCAATCCACTGAGGCTTTCCATTGCAACAAGATTGGAGAGTTTTTCTCCGCAGTCAATGGAATTGAGGCCGGTTTATCGGCGTTTTCCTCCGCTTTACAGTGCGCCCAAACGACCAGCGATGGTCCGCGATTAATTGCCTCTCTTCTAACACTAGGGCCTGCAACGAATGACAAACCTGCCATCTTCACCAAATAAAGGCCGAATATCCATCCTCCTTTCCGTATGCCTCGCCGGGATCATCTGCCCGATGAGCTTCTCGGGCGGAGCCGTCGCCACGCCCGCAATTGGTCGGGCACTCGGCGGTGATCCGATCGCTTTGAACTGGATTACGAACGCCTTCATGCTGACATTCGGCGGTTTTCAGATGGCTGCCGGAGCATTGGCGGATGAATATGGGCGCAAGCGCATATTCTTGATCGGGCTTGTCCTCTTCACCGCAAGTGCGCTGGCGCTTAGTTTCGCGCCCTCGGTCTATCTGCTCGACCTGTTGCGAGCCCTACAAGGGCTTGCCGCTGCCGCGACCCTGGCCGGTGGTACGGCATCGCTCGCCCAGGAGTTCGACGACCACGCCCGGACACGCGCCTTCAGTTTGCTTGGCACGACCTTCGGTATCGGGTTGGCATTCGGTCCGCTCTTTGCAGGCTACATGACTCAGACATTCGGCTGGCATTCGGTCTTCCTATCGATGGCGGCGGTTTCGATTCTCGCCCTGGTGTTCGGTGCGCCTCGGATGCGAGAATCCCGTGACCCCAATGCGGCAGGTCTGGATGTTGGCGGCACCGTTACCTTTACGGGCGCGTTGACCCTTTTCACCTTTGCCGTGATACAGGCGCCAGCCAGCGGCTGGACCAGCCCCCTTGTGCTTGCGTTGCTCGTCGGAGCCGCTGCCCTGATGGCCGCCTTCGTCACCGTCGAGACGCGCGTCGCACGGCCCATGCTGGATCTGTCGCTGTTTCGTTATCCGCGCTTCGTCGGCGTTCAAGTGCTCCCGATCGCCACCTGCTATTGCTACATTATCCTTCTGGTGCTTCTGCCGCTTCGCTTTATCGGCATCCAAGGGTACAGCGAGATTCAGGCTGGCCTTTTGCTGCTGGCTCTCTCCATACCGATGCTTGTCGTCCCATCGCTGGCTGCCACCCTGACGCGCTGGATTTCACCGGGGATCATATCCGGCATCGGTTTGCTGATTGCGGCGCTGGGACTTTTCTTCCTTGGTCGGGCCGACATCAATGACGGCTATACCACCGTTGGACCAATGCTCTTGATCGGCTTGGGTGCGAGTATGCCCTGGGGACTGATGGACGGACTCTCCATCAGTGTTGTGCCCAAGGAACGGGCTGGAATGGCGACCGGAATCTTCAATACCACCCGCGTTGCTGGAGAAGGAGTTGCTCTCGCCATCGCAACCGCAATCCTTGCGGCCTTTCTGCAATGGTCCCTCACGACATCGTTGCAAAAAGTCGAAGGAGGCTCAGCTGCACCGGTCAGAAATGTCGCCGAACGTATCGCGACGGGAAATCTGGAGCAGGCCGCAAAGCTATTCCCTGAGGTTGATCGCTCGTTCCTCGCTCAGAGCTATGCCGATGCGTTTCACGCTCTGACCATGATCCTAATCACCATAACCGTTGTTTCCGCAGTGATTATATTCGTCTTCCTTGGACGAAAGGCGGAAAGCTCCAATACTAAGGTGATGGACGGAACGACTGACGACGCCACATCTCTAGCACCTCTGTCACAGGAGACTCGATAAGGACGAGGCGAGCCCCAAAGGCAGGTGTGACATGCGCCGGACGCGCCTTGTTTCTGACATCTCGGGTGTTGCGAGCGGGCGGATACCACTCCTCTCGCTCGTCCAGACACTTGCCGT
>JAYRJH010000015.1:13028-17313 GCA_041906415.1 Sphingomonas sp.
CAGAGCACTTGAACCTTTCGCCACGCGGCGAGTGCACTTGGCGTCGCGCAGTCGAGCATTAGTGCGCGGATCAAAGCACTGAAGGAAACGCTGGGCCTCGTCGAGCGCGCCATCCGGCCGCTGGCGTTGGGCCGCAAGAACCACCTTTTCGCGGGCTCCGACGGCGGCGCCGAGCATTGGGCGGTGCTGGCCTCGCTGATCGAGATGTGCAAGCTCAACGGCGTCGATCCCCAGGCCTACCTGGCCGATGTGATCAGCCGCATCGTCCAGGGCCATCCCAACAGCGGCCTCGACGACCTGCTTCCGTGGGCCTATCGCACCGAGGACGCCACGGTGGCGTAGTAGGCTGCTAAGCTCATCGCATGAGCGATCCCGCGACGATCCATATCGCGCTCCTAGGCGAAGGCGTGGAGGTCTGGCGACCGGTCCAGGCCGAACGCATTGGCCCCGATCTCTATTTCGTCCTCGGCCCCGTTCCGGACGATGAAGAGTGGGCGTTTCCGCCAGGCAGTCTCGTCCGCTGTGTGGCGAAAGAGTTCTCCGGCGACGGCGGCCGCTCGGAGATTTGCCAAGTCGCCGTCGCGCGCGTCGAGAAGGATGACGTCGCGCACTAACAGCAAAGACCCACGGTCGGCCGGACTGGTGGGGTTGGAACAGCGCTTACCGAAGATCTTTATTATCATGAGATTGTTGGCCCGGACCGCTTACCGCCCGATGGTCCCCAGAAAACCAGGTGGGACGAATTCCAGTGGCGGTGCGTATAGCAACACCTCCGGGCCGCAGGACGTTAGCCCTCGTTCAGAAGGTCCGTTCCGTAGGAATTATCTATCAGGCAAAGCCATTTTCCATCGGCGGTCTTCCGAAAGACGTAAGTTGCCCGCCGGACCAACGGCATTGGCATGCCATCAACTCCTTGCGTGTCCAAGACCGCCTCCGCGATGACAAGAGCTGTGTCATCGCTCTCGATGATATTCATCTTTTCTTGGGTGATTTTGAGAGAGTGATTGAAGTGATCGGTAATAGCCACAAAGGCTTTGCGGATTTGCTCCTTGCCGACGGCATTTAGTCCCGGCCGGACAACTAGGGTCGCATGGTCGTCGTAGAAGTCCATCACGGCCTCAAAGTTTTCTGCCATGATCGCTCGATCAGCAGCCTCGATGACGTTCTTTAGTACATGATCTGACATTTCCGTCTCCAGGAAAGCCCGCGAGGCGGAAAATAGAAACCCGCCTTGGGGCGGGTTGCATCGTTAGGACATAAGACGCACGCAAACCCACCATTCAATGAATGGTGCGAATAATCGGCAGATGAAGACTGCTAGCGTAGTCCATGAGTCAACGCTATCACGAACAGGGTGTGATGTCGAGCCACAGTGCCTCCGGCGTGATGAACGAGATAATGGACCCCATCTCGTCGATAGAACTGCGCCACATGCGCACTAAACTGCCCTCAAGGCCGGTCGGGCTTCATAGTTACTCGGCAACAAGGCACGTAGAGATGGCGACTCCCAGCGAGAAACCGACAATGTCGAAAGGCGTGGTGCCGGCGGTCCTCGCTGCTGCGACGACTTGCTCCGCGAGCGTCTTCGCCGTTAGCGGATGACCAGTATCCACCGTGTCGCCTGAGCCGGAATAGTCGAGCCGCACCACAGTGCGACGTAAGCGATGCGTGCGCTCGTTCGTATCTGATAACAGTAAGCTGGGTCAGTGGACCAGATCCGCTATCACGCGCCGCAGCTTATCTGGGTTGCGCGTCACATAGATACCGCTGATCTTACCGCCTTCAATATGCAGGGCTGTCGTCTGTACAACCCCCCCGCCCTCGACCGTCACGAACCCGGGCAGACCGTCGATCAGAGCGTAGCGAATGAGATTCGACGGGTGCGCGGCAAAGGCGACCGCCATCTCGACGTGGCGTGCCATCACGGCCTCGAGGCCCACCAAGGGCTCGAGTGTCGCCGGAACTTTTCCGCCGCCATCGGCGTACGCGACCACGTCCTCGGCTAGCAGGGTTCGCAACGCCGTCACGTCACCCGTTCTCGATGCTGTGAAGAACGCCTCCGCGAAGCGCCGCCCCTGTTCCCGGTCGAGCACGAAACGCGGGCGCGCCTCATGAATACGCGCTCGCGCGCGGCTGGCAAGCTTGCGACAGGTTGCGGCTTCGCGCCCGATCGCCTCGGCAACCAGTTCGAATTCCATGCCGAACACATCGTGCAGCAGGAACGCCGCGCGCTCCAAAGGCGACAACCGCTCCAGCGCGATCATCAATGGTAGCGTCACGTCGTCTAGGCTCTCCACGTCCTCCGGTTCAAAGATGGGCTCCGGCAGCCATGGGCCGATATAGGTCTCGCGACGGCGCCGAGCGGATTTGAGCTCGTTGAGACAGAGTCGTGTGACGATGGTGCGCAAGAAAGCCGCTGGCTCGCGCACCGCCTTCCTGTCGGCGGCAAGCCAGCGAATCCACGCATCCTGAACGACATCTTCAGCGTCCGCGACCGATCCCAGCATGCGATAGGCGAGGCGGATCAAGCGCGGTCGGAGATCGGAGAAGATCGGCTCAGGCTGCATGTCTATCATGGCGCCGACAGCGCTCCCGTATCTCTATTTCGGCGTGTGAACCGCATCGACCCTATAGATAGAAGGCGAAACCGACTTCGCCAGGACGGCGAAGCGCTTCAGCTGAGCCTGGGTCGAAGGCCCCCTCATAAAAGCGTCGAAATCTGCTTTGGATGCCCATTGGGCGTAGTTCACCACTTGTTTGCCGTCGATGCTGCTATGGACGCTGACGGACACGAAGCCCGGCTGCTTACGGATTTCAGCATCCGTGATTTCAGAAAGTAAATGAGCCAGTTCGGCTTGCTTCTCCGGCTCGACCTCATAGACATTGATGAGCGTGATGCCGGGCGCGTTCGCCTCGATCGTGGCGGTTTCGGACTGCTTCATTGTCATCTCCTGTAGCGTTGTGACGAAGAACATGACAAAGCGCGCCGCCGAAACGTGACATGTCGCGTCAAATTGCCCGATCGGCGAGCCCCCCCCCCCGCATCGACCACCAGTCCGGGCCGCCACTGTGCATAGTTTGCCCCTACTGCTGGAGGGCCTCTGAATGGATGGATCACGGGCTCGACACGTATACCTCATGCCAGAGCGTTACCCGACCCTCGGCGTCGAAGGTGAGGAGCAGCATGGCTTCGAAGCACTCGCGGGTGCCGTCGATGCGGTGGATGCTGGCGCTCATGGCCAGCACGGCGCTCGGACGCTCCTCGACCGCGTTGTGGACCTGATAGTCGATGCTCTCGATGTTGGCGCGGAAGCCGTCCAGGACTGCCTTGTAGGTCGGCTGGTCAGCCGGATAGATGCGCCCGTTCGCACGAACCTCGAACCGCCGGGCGAAGCGTTCGGCGACCGCCGCTTCAGCCAGCGCGGCCTTCGCAGTCAGGTGACGCCGGTT
The DNA here is from genome assembly GCA_041906415.1 of Sphingomonas sp. Taxonomy (GTDB): domain Bacteria; phylum Pseudomonadota; class Alphaproteobacteria; order Sphingomonadales; family Sphingomonadaceae; genus Sphingomonas. The sequence goes on from JAYRJH010000015.1 coordinate 16,479, forward strand.
CCATTCGAGAAGGCCGAGGGCGAACTCTTTGGGCGAGCCTGATGTCATTCTTGTCCCATTTCCTTGGGCGTTGGCTACTCGGCACCAGGCTGGCACCGGCGGTCTCGCGCCGCCCTCAGCCAAGTGACGTTAGAGGAAGACTCTGGTGTTCTCCTGTTCAAGCGCACGACCTCGCGACGGAGACACCGGAGAAATTGACTGAAGGCATGCTGAGCTTCGCTGGCGGAGCCCGGTAATCTGTTCAAGTCAAACGCTTTCGAGCATGCCTATCGAACACCATGGCACGATCGTGCAAGCAACGTGATGCCGCTAATTCGAGATCAGGACGGCCTCGCCTGTGGCGATGTTGTTCGCGGCGTAACGTCCACAGGCGAACTGAATTGCCGTGATCGCCACGCGCCGGCCCAGATATCGAGCAGTAGCGAGATCAGATTTGGGTGGCGCGGTGTCCGGGCCTTCATCCGTATTCGATTGCGCCCCTGCCCCAAGCCAGAAGCCGAGCCGATTGAGATCGGCTTCCGATCCGACCGAGGAATTGTTCGCTGGGGGGAGGTCCAGGCCAACCCAGTGCATGCCATGCTGTGCAGCGAAGAGGACCATTTGGATCAAAGTTGCCAGCTTGTCGCCGGACCGCGCGCCCGAATTGGTAAACCCCGCCGCGATCTTGTCTTTCCACGCATAACCTTTCGCCATCACCGCTTGTGATGACATATCTTGGAATGCCTTAAACTGTGCCGAGGCCGCGCCCATATAAGTCGGAGCGCCAAAGACGATCGCATCCGCCAGCTTAAGATCAGCCCAATGACGCTCGATATTATCAACAGAGCACAAGAGC
>JAYRJH010000440.1:0-2386 GCA_041906415.1 Sphingomonas sp.
GATCACATCCATATAGCCCTCGACCACGAACACGCGGTTCGCCTTGCGCGCGGCGGGCGCGGCGCGGTCGATATTGTAGAGCGTGCGCCCCTTGTCGAACAACGGCGTGTCGGGAGAGTTGAGATATTTCGGCTCGCCGTCCCCGATCACACGCCCGCCGAACGCGATCACGCGGCCGCGCTGGTCGCGGATCGGGATCATCAGGCGGCCGCGGAAACGGTCGTAAGGCTCCTTGTCCTCGACGCTGATGAGCAGCCCGGCCTCGATCAGCGCCGGGTCGCCGTATTCCTTGAGCGCCGCGCGCAGCTTGCCGCGCGCATCCGGCGCGAAGCCGATGCCGAAATCGCGCACCGTCGCCGCCGAAAGCCCGCGCCGCTCGGCCAATGCGCGCGCCTCGCTGCCCGCGATGCCGGAGAACTGGCTGACGAACCACGCCTGCGCCTCCGCCATCGCGTCGTGCAGGCCCTTCTGCTGCTCGGCGCGCCTGGCGGCGCGCGGATCGGGGGCGGGAAGCTCCATGCCGGCGGCGGCGGCCAGCTCCTTCACGGCGTCCATGAAGGGCAGGCCGCGCTGGTCGGTCATCCAGCGAATCGCGTCGCCATGCGCCGAGCAGCCGAAGCAGTGATAGAAGCCCTTGTCGTCGTTGACGTAGAAGCTGGGCGTCTTCTCGTTATGGAACGGGCAGCAGCCCTTGTGCTCGCGTCCCGCCTTGGTGAGCTTCACCGTCTTGCCGACAAGGGCCGACAGCGAGGTGCGGGCACGCAGCTCGTCGAGGAAGGCGGGGGAGAGACTCACACCCGCATTATACCCTATGCGCCGGAAGGGTTCCGATGCGCAACCCCCGTGGGGCGGATCAGGCCAGCGCGGCCTTCACCAGCCCGCTCGCCCTGGACATGTCGAGCACGCTGGCGTGGCGCGCCTTCAGCTCGGCCATCACGCGGCCCATGTCCTTCATGCCGGACGCGCCCAGCTCCGCCTTGATCGCCTCGATCGCGGCCTTCGTCTCCGCCTCGCTCATCTGCTGCGGCAGGAAGCGCTCGATCACCGAAACCTCATGCTCCTCCGCCGCCGCCAGTTCCTCGCGGCCGCCCTTGCGATACATGTCGATCGATTCGCGGCGCTGCTTCACCATCTTCTGGAGCACCTCGACCACCAGCGCGTCGTCGTCGGTTACGGCGGGGCCGGTGCGCGCCTCGATGTCGCGGTTCTTGATTGCGGCCTGCATCAGGCCGATCGCGGCGCGGGTTTCCTTGTCGCCCGCCTTCATGGCGGCGATCTGGGCTTGCTTGATGTCGTCTCGAATCATCCTTGCATGATAGAGGGGCTTCCGCCGAAGCGGAAGCCGCGCCGCCTGCAACGGGGCGGTTGACGGGAAGGGGCCAAAAGCCTAGCGGGCGGGGCTTAGCGACATTGCTGATCCAGACCCAACGGAGTGCCCGCCGACCATGGCCGACGCCAAGCCTTTTGACGTGCCCGAAGGCGCCACCGGCGTCCTAGTCCTAGCTTCCGGCGAAGTCGCCTGGGGGCGTGGATTCGGCGCCGAAGGCGAGGTGGTGGGCGAGGTGTGCTTCCACACCGCGATGACCGGCTATCAGGAGATCATGACCGATCCGAGCTTCGCCGGCCAGATCATCACCTTCACCTTCCCGCACATCGGCAACGTCGGCGCGAACCCGGACGACGTGGAGGCGGACGAGCCGCACGCGCTCGGCATGATCGTGCGCGAGGACGTGACCGCGCCCTCCAACTTCCGCAGCGTCGAGCGGCTGGATGCGTGGATGAAGCGCCACGCCCGCGTCGGCCTCGCCGGGATCGACACGCGCGCGCTCACCCGCCGCATCCGCACCGGCGGCGCGCCCAACGGCGTGATCGCACACTCCGCGAGCGGCAAGTTCGACATTCCGCTGCTGCTGGAGATGGCGCGCGGCTGGCCGGGGCTGGAGGGCATGGACCTCGCCAAGGCCGTCACCACCGAGACGCATTACGGCTGGGGCGAGACGCGCGAGGGCGGCGTATGGCGGCTCGGCTTCGGCTATGCCGGGATCGACGGTGGCGAGCGGCCGCATGTCGTGGCGGTGGATTACGGCAGCAAGCACAATATCTTCCGTAACCTTGTTAAAGCGGGCGCGAAGGTTTCCGTCGTGCCCGCGACGGCAAGCTATGACGAGATCATGGCGCTCGGCCCGGACGGCATCTTCCTGTCGAACGGCCCCGGCGATCCCGCCGCGACCGGCGACTATGCCGTGCCGGTGATCCGCAAGCTGCTCGATACGGGCAAGCCGCTGTTCGGCATCTGCCTCGGCCACCAGTTGCTCGGCCTCGCGGTGGGGGCGAAGACCACCAAGATGTTCCAGGGCCATCGCGGCGCGAACCATCCGGTGAAGCG
>JAYRJH010000016.1:0-12827 GCA_041906415.1 Sphingomonas sp.
CTCTATCCAGCTGAGCTACGGGCGCGCACGGCGCAGCCACTAGCGCGGATTGCGGGCGGGCGAAACTGGTTGCATCATCGGCCGATGGATCAAGGTGAAAACAGGCCGCTCCACGCGGTGGACGCGCAGGCGGTGGCCGGAAGCCATTTCCGCTATTTCGATTTCGTGATGGCGGCGTTCGTCACCATCCTGCTGCTGTCGAACGTGATCGGCGCGGGCAAGCGCGCGGTGATCGACCTGCCGGGAATCGGGCCGTGGCCGTTCGGGGCGGGCATCCTGTTCTTCCCGGTGAGCTACGTGCTCGGCGATGTCCTGACGGAAGTCTATGGCTATGCCCGCGCGCGGCGGTGCATCTGGGCCGGGTTCTGCGCGATGATCTTCATGGTCGTCATGTCGTGGGTGGTCGTGGCGCTGCCGCCCGATGCCGGATGGACGGGGCAGGCGGCCTATGAAAGCGTGTTCGGACAGGTGCCGCGCATCGTCGCCGCCTCGATCTGCGCCTTCTGGGCGGGGGAGTTCGCCAACAGCTACGTGCTTGCCCGGATGAAGATCTGGACGGAGGGCAAGCATTTGTGGACCCGCACGATCGGCAGCACAGTGGTGGGGCAGGGCGTGGACAGCCTGATCTTCTATCCGCTCGCCTTCCTCGGCGCGCCGGACTGGCCGGTCCATGCGATGCTGGCGGTGATGCTGAGCCAGTTCGTGCTCAAGGTCTCGTGGGAAGTGCTGCTGACGCCCTTCACTTATGCTGCGGTCGGCTTCCTGAAACGGCGCGAGGGCGTGGACGTGTTCGATCGAAACACCGATTTCACGCCGTTCCGGGCGAAGGTTTGAGCGAAGGGGACAGGTAGTTTCCTGTCCCCGCGCCGATCAGTCCACCAGCTCCAGCGCGACCGCCGTCGCCTCGCCGCCGCCGATGCAGAGCGAGGCGACGCCGCGCTTGCCGCCGCGATTCTGGAGCGCGGCGATCAGCGTGGCGATGATCCGCGCGCCCGAAGCGCCGATCGGATGGCCGAGCGCGGTCGCCCCGCCGTTCACGTTCACCCTGGCGTGATCGAGGCCGAGATCGTGCATCGCGATCATCGAGACGCAGGCGAACGCCTCGTTCACCTCGAACAGGTCGACGTCGCTCGCCTTCCACCCGGCCTTGTCCAGCACCTTGCGGATCGCATCCACCGGCGCGGTGGTGAATTTGGCCGGCGCATGGGCATGGGCGGCGGTGGCGACGATGCGGGCGACGGGCTTCAGGCCCTTTTCCGCCGCGACGCTCTCGCGCGTCATCACCAGCGCGGCTGCGCCGTCCGAGATGGAGGAGGCGTTGGCGGCGGTGATCGTGCCGTCCTTCGCGAAGGCGGGTTTCAGGCCGGGGATCTTCGAGGCGTCGCCCTTCAGCGGCTGCTCGTCCCTGTTCACCGTCTCCACGCCCTTGCGGCCCTTGATCTCGACCGCGACGATCTCGCGATCGAACGCGCCGGACTTCTGCGCCTGCTGCGCGCGGGTGAGCGAGGCGATGGCGTAATCGTCCTGCGCGGCGCGGGTGAACTGATATTCGCCCGCCGTCTCCTCCGCGAACACGCCCATCGCCTTGCCCGGCTCATAGGCGTCCTCCAGCCCGTCGAGGAACATATGGTCCATCACCCGGTCATGCCCCAGCCGCGCGCCGGAGCGGTGCTTCTGGAGGAGATAGGGGGCGTTGGTCATGCTCTCCATCCCGCCCGCGACGATCAGGTCGATCGACCCGGCGGCGAGCGCCTCCGCGCCCATGATCGCGGCCTGCATCCCCGATCCGCACATCTTGTTGACCGTGGTGGCCTCCACCGACTGCGGCAGGCCCGCCTTCAGCGCCGCCTGACGCGCCGGCGCCTGCCCCAGACCGGCGGGAAGCACGCAGCCCATGTAGATGCGCTCGACATCCGCGCCGTCCACCCCGGCGCGCTCCACCGCCGCCTTCACGGCGGTCGCGCCAAGCTCGGTCGCGGACGCGCCGGAGAGGCTGCCCTGGAACGACCCCATCGGGGTGCGGGCGTAGGAGAGAATCACGACGGGATCGGTGGCCATTTTCGCTGCTCCGTAGATTTGACGGTGATCTAGTCCGCGACGGCGGCCTTTTCAAACGGTAGGGCAGGCGCATGGGAAGGCGTGCGTGATCTGGATGCTGCTGCTGGCCGTCGCGGGGGCGATCGCGGGGAGCTTCCTGGCGACGATCGTGATCCGCTGGCCGCAGGGCAGACGAGTGGCGCAAGGGCGATCGGCCTGCGATTCATGCGGACAGACGTTGAGTGTGGCGGAACTGGTTCCGCTGGCGAGCGCGCTGATACAGCGTGGGCGATGCCGGAATTGCGGCGCGGCGATCGACCGGCGGCATTGGCAGATCGAGCTTGGCTGCGCAGCGATCGGCGCGGTGGCGGGCTATGTCGCTCCGGGGCTGGAAGGGGCGTTCGGCGCATTGTTTGGCTGGCTGCTGCTGGCGCTCGCGGCCCTGGATATCGCGGCCTTGTGGCTGCCCGATGCGCTGACCGGCGCGCTCGCGCTCATCGGCATCGTGGCGGGAGCGGCCGGCGTCGCGCCTTCGCTGGAGGAGCGGCTGATCGGCGGCGTCGCGGGTTTCGCGATCCTGTGGATGATCGGCCGCCTCTATCGCGCGATCCGGGCGCGCGAGGGGCTGGGCGGAGGCGATCCGAAATTGCTGGGCGCGATCGGATTGTGGCTCGGCTGGCGGCTGCTCCCGGCAGTGGTGACGCTCGCCGCGCTGGTCGGGCTGGGGCTGGTGCTGTTCGAGCGCATGCGGGGGCGGGCGACGGCGGAGGATGCGAAGCTGCCGTTCGGCGCTTTCCTCGCGATCGCGGCTTATCCCGCATGGCTGATGCTGATAGGTTCCGCGCCATGATCGCGCTGCTGCTGGCCCTGCTCGCCGACCCGCCCGCCCCGATCGACGACCTGCCGATCGACCGCCTCGCGCCGCAGGCGCTGCCGGCGCGGGGATGCGCCGCCTATCTGTTCACCAATGGCGCGACCCGCACGTTGGCGGCGGTGGCCAACGCCGATCCGGGCAGCATCCGGCTCTCGCTGGACGGGAAGGTCGCCGATTATCCGCGCGCCGCGCAGGCGGGGGAGGGCGGCTATGGTTTCGCGGGCGTCACCGAATACCGGCTGGGCGAGGTTTCCGTCACGCTCGACATGACGATCGCGCCGCGCAGCGACCTGACGGACGGTGCATTGATCTCCATCGCCACCTTGCGGATCGACCGGCCCGGAAAGGATGGTATCGTGGTGCCGATGGGTGGCCTGATCGGCTGCGCGAAGCAATGAGGAGGATGGGATGCAGGAGATACTGGCCGCACAGCGCGAAAGCTTCATGGCCGCGCTGCCGGAGCCGTTGTCGCTGCGCAAGGACCGGCTGAAGCGCGCCATCGCGATGATCCGCGACAACGCCCAGCGCTTCTGCGACGCCTTGTCCGAGGATTTCGGCCATCGCAGCGCGGACCAGACGATGATAACCGATATCGGCGGTTCGGTCGGCCCGCTGGCCCATGCAATGAAGCATCTCGATCGCTGGGTGCGGGTGAGCAGGCGGCCGGTGCAATTCCCGCTGGGGTTGCTCGGCGCGCGGGCGTGGGTGGAATATCAGCCCAAGGGCGTGATCGGTGTGATCGCGCCGTGGAACTTTCCGGTCAATCTGGTGATGGCGCCGCTGGCGGGCGTGTTCGCGGCGGGCAATCGCGCGATGGTGAAGACGAGCGAGTTCACCCCCGCCACCGCCGCCTTGTTCGAGGAGATCGCCGGGCGCTATTTCGACCCGACCGAGCTGGCCTTCGTCTCCGGCGGACCGGAGGTGGGCAAGGCTTTCGCCGAGTTGCCGTTCGACCATTTGCTGTTCACCGGCGCGACCGGCATCGGCAAGCATATCCTCCATGCGGCGGCGGACAATCTGACGCCTGTTACGCTGGAACTGGGCGGCAAGTCCCCGGTGATCGTCGGCAAGGGCGCCGATCTGGCGCAGGTGGGACAGCGCGTGGCGATGGGCAAGATGCTCAACGCCGGGCAGATCTGTCTCGCGCCCGATTATCTGATGGTCCCCTCCGACCGGGAGGAGGCGGTGGTGGACAGCCTGAAAAGCGCCGCCGGCGCCATGTATCCCACGCTGCTGACGAACCCCGATTACACCAGCATCGTCAACGACCGGCATTACCAGCGGCTCAACGCGTGGATCGAGGATGCGCGCGCGAAAGGCGCGAAGGTGGAGGTGGTGAACCCCGCGAACGAGGATTTCTCCAGCACCAATTCGCGCAAGATGCCGCTCCATATCGTCCGCGACGTGACCGATGACATGACGCTGATGCAGGAGGAGATTTTCGGCCCTGTCCTGCCTGTGCGGCGCTATGACGGGATCGATGCGGCGATCGGCGAGGTCAACCGGCGCGACCGGCCGCTGGGCCTCTATTATTTCGGCCCGGATGCGCAGGAGCGCCGCCGCGTGCTGGATCGCACCATTTCCGGCGGGGTGACGCTGGACGACGTGGTGTTCCATGTGACTGCGGAGGATCTGCCGTTCGGCGGCGTTGGGCCTTCGGGCATGGGAGCCTATCACGGCCGCGACGGCTTCGTGACGTTCAGCCACGCCAAGGCGGTCTACAGGCAATCGCGATTCGATGTGGCGAAGATCGCCGGGCTGAAGCCGCCTTATGGAGCCGCGACTCGCAAGACGGTGGCGCGGCAGGTCGGTGGCTGATGCGAGAAGGGGCGCCGGAGCGCCCCTTCATTTGCTCAATGCGTGGAAGACATTTCCTCTTTCACGCGCAGTTTCTGCCTCTTGAGATCCGCCAACAGCACGGTGTCGGGCATCGGACGATGCGTTTCCTCGGCAATGCGCCGGTCGAGCACGGCATGTTTGGCCTCGAGTGCCGAAAGATGCGCGGTCTGCATGTCTGGAACCTCCTGGGGTCAGGTTGAAGGGAAAGGGGAGTAGATCATTGATCGGCGCAAAAGTCGCCATCGAAATCGCCCCGATCCGGCAGGCCGCGATGAAGGCGCGATATTGCGCGTGCGGCATGACAAAATCCCATCCGCGCGCTAGAGCATCAGGCGGAGGGCGAGCGGGTGGACGAAAGCGAGATCACGGCACGGCTGAGCGCGCTGCGGACCGAGCATCGCGACCTTGACGCGGCGATCGTCGCGCTGGGCGGCAGCGGCGTGGTCGATCAACTCCAGATGGCGCGGCTCAAGAAGCGCAAGCTGCGACTGCGCGACGAGATCGCCATTCTGGAGGATCAGTTGATCCCCGATATCATCGCCTGAAAGCTGTTTGAAAACCCGCGGGAAAAGCGGGTTTAGAAATGCCGACGGAACCCTGTTCCTGTTTGAGACGCGTTTTTCGCGCGCGCCCGTGGCGAAAGGCCGCGAAACCTGTCACCCATCGCTCCATGGGTCCGGCGCATTACGATTCGGCGGTGCACCGCCGGTTGATCGATGGTCTTTATACGGAAGCGATGCTGCTCGCGGACGAGGCGCGCAGCTATTTCGACGAAGGCGGCCGCGTCGAGCGCGAGGCATTGCCGCCGATGATGCGCGTCAGCTTTTCGTGCGAGTCGCTGAAGGTCACGACCCGGCTGATGCACGTCATTGCCTGGCTGCTCACCCAGCGCGCGGTGCAGCAGGGCGAACTCGCCGTGCGCGATGCGCTCGATCCCTCGCGCCGGCTGGGTGATCCGCCGGTAACGGAGGAGGGCGTGCTGCGCAGCCTGCCGGAACAGGCACGGCACATGATCGCTTCCAGCATCGAGCTTCATCGCCGTGTCGCCCGGCTCGACGCCGCGCAGATGATGCGGACGCCGGAAGGCAGCCCGGCGCGGCGAATGTTCGACCGTCTGTCGCTTGCCTTCTGACGCGCGCGGCCGCTGGCGCAGGTGACGAAAGGTTAACTCGACTCCGCCGAGCGCTTCCCGGATTCTCCATCGCGCGGCCGATCCCGGCCGCAAGGAGTGAAATCATGGGCATCACCAATTTCATCGAGGAAGCAGCCGGCGCGTTCGCGGCGGACAAGGCGCTCGAAGCCGTCGATCCCAATGCCGGCATGCTCGCGAAGGCGGCTGCAGCAGTCGCCGGATTCGAAGGTGTCGGCAAGGTGAAGGAGATGCTGAGCGGCGACGGCGAGGCAGCCGACGCCGATGCGTCGCCCGCGGACGATTCGCAGGGGTGAAGCCTTTCGGGTGAGCGGAGGCCGGGAGGCCGCTCACCGTTTCGAAATCGTGCCCGTCACCTTGGCCTTATGCCGAAAAATTTGTCGGGTCGCGGGCAACGCGGCTGATCCTCGCGGCTCAGCCGGCCAGACCCAGCCGCGCCCGTGCCGCGCGATATTCGCTTTCCATCCGGTCGACCCGGTCGGCGACATGCTCCACCTTGTGGACCGCGCCGATGCCCTGGCCCGAACCCCAGATGTCGCGCCATGCCTTGGCCTTGCTGCTGTTGCCCTGGCCGAAGTTCATCGTCTTGTAATCGCCTTCCGGCAGATTGTCCGGATCCAGCCCCGCCGCAACGATCGAGCCGCGCAGATAATTGCCGTGCACGCCGGTGAAAAGGTTCGAATAGACGATGTCGGCCGCACGGCCCTCCACGATGCCCTGTTTGTAGCCTTCCTCGGCATTCGCCTCGACCGTGGCGATGAAGGGGGAGCCGATATAGGCGAAATCCGCGCCCATCGCCTGCGCCGCCAGCACCGCGTCGCCGGTCGCGATCGAGCCGGAGAGCGCGACCGGCCCGTCGAACCACTGGCGGATCTCCTGCACGATCGCGAAGGGGGAAAGCCTGCCCGCATGGCCGCCCGCGCCCGCAGCGACGGCGATCAGGCCATCCGCGCCCTTCTCCACCGCCTTGCGCGCGAAGCGGTCGTCGATCACGTCATGGAGCGTGATGCCGCCCCAGTTGTGGACGGCCTGGTTCAGTTCCTCCCGCGCGCCGAGCGAGGTGATGGTGATCGGCACCTGCCACTTCTCGCAGATGGCGAGATCGCCCTCCAGCCGGTCGTTGGACTTGTGGACGATCTGGTTGACCGCAAAGGGCGCTGCCGGGCGATCGGGATGGGCGCGGTTGTGCGCGGCCAGTTCCTCCGTGATGCGGTGCAGCCATTCGTCGAGCAGGGTCTGCGGCCGCGCGTTGAGCGCCGGGAAGGAGCCGACGATCCCCGCCTTGCACTGGGCGATCACCAGATCGGGGCCGGAAATAATGAACAGCGGCGAGCCGATCACAGGCAAGCGCAGGCGGGAGAGAATCGCTGGAACCGACATAACCTCCGCTATGTCAACGCCGTTATCATCTGTCCAGTCGTAGCGCAGTGCATCAGTCGATCCGCGTCATCTCCGTCATCGCCTCACGCGATTTGCCGACATAGCTTTGCGCGGAGAGCTTGAGAAAGGCGATGGTCTTCTCGTCCAGCTTGCGCACCGCTTTGGCCGGCGATCCGACGATCAGGCTGCCCGGCTCGAACGTCTTGCCTTCCGTAACCAGCGCGCCCGCGCCGACGATGCAATCCTCCGGGATCACCGCATGGTTGAGCACGATCGCACCCATGCCGATCAGCGCACGGTTCGCCACGGTGCAACCGTGCAGGATGGCGTGATGGCCCACCGTGCAATCCTCGCCCACCGTGCACGGCGCGCCGGGATCGGAATGGAGCATCGCGCCGTCCTGGATGTTGCTGCGCGCGCCGATCGCGATCTCCGTATTGTCGGCGCGGATCACCGCCCCGAACCAGACGTTCGCTTCGTCCGCCAGCACCACGTCGCCGATCAGGTCCGCGCTGGGGGCTACCCATGCGGTATCGTGGCAGCGAGGCCTTTTTCCGCGAAATTCGTAGAGCGGCATCTTCCCTCCATTTTCGTGCCGCGACAGGACAGTCCGGCGTTAACGTTCTTTAGCCATGGCCGAAATCGTAAACAAAGCATTAACTGGTTGTCATGAAACGCCAGCTTGTGCTCACCAACGAAGGCGCCCGCCATCCGCTGCGCCGTTCGCTTCCGCCACCCACCATCGTCGTCGAGCGCGGCGACGATCACGACCTGAAGCTGTTCGTGCTGAGCTTCACGGCCTTCTTCATCTGCTTCTGGACGCTGTTCGCCTAGGCGAGGGGCGATAGGCGATCGTCGCCGTGCCATAGGCCTGAACGGGCATGAACAGCCCCTGGCCGGTGGGGATGACGCGGCCATGCGTCACCTTCGCGATATCCGCGCGCAGCACGAAATCGCCTTGCCGACGCTCCTCGAGCGCCTTGCGGGCGGACCGGATCACCTTGTCGTAATCCTTGGCGAAATCCTGCGTGAGCGACAGGCGGATCGCCTCGATCACCTCCGGCGTCTCGAACAGCTGGATCAGCAGGTTCACCGTGTCGCGATTGGTGTTGGCGGCAACGCGCAGGTCGTTGATCTCCACGCGCTCCGAATTGACGGCGTTATAGGGCATGCCTGTCATCCAGACGCGGCCGCGCGTGGTGTCGATCAACCCGCTTTGCAGCCGCGCGTCCACCGTGATGCCCACCGCCAGCCGATTGCCTTGCGTGGCGTAGATCGTCACGTCGCTGAACTTCGCGTCCACCGGCCCGGCCTTGGGGATGGTGATGCCCTTCGCAGCCAGCTTCGCGAGCGCGCGCGCCAGCACCGGCTCAAGCTGCGCGTAATCGGCCAGCACCGGAATCTGGAATGACAGGCTGGGCGGTTTCACCTGCCGCGCCAGATCCGGGAGCGGCGTGGGCGCCGGGTCGGCGGGCCTGTCGCCGACGAACGTCTGGGTCAGCGCCTCGGCGGTCGCGGTCAGTTCCAGGTTGCGTTTGCGCACCTGATAGCCCGCGAAGCCGATCCGCGTGGGCACGATGCGCAGCCACACGGGAGGATTGTCGCGGTTGAGGAGCAGGGTCGCGAAGCCCTGCTTCCAGGCCTCCGCCGCCTGCGTGCGGGCGTCGAGCGCGCGGAGCTGCTTCGGCAGGTCGCGCTCCAGCCTGGCGATCACGCCTTCCAGCTTGCCGTCGGCCTTGTCGATGAAGGTGATGCGCTTGCCGAGCAATGTGACGCCGGGCGGATTGGTCCAGTCGTAATCGATCGAGATCCTTGCGGTGGGCGTCCAGTCCGGCCCGATATCCAGCCGGACGTCGGCTTTCACCGTGGCCGTTCCGGTGGCCGTCTCGCGCTTCACGATCCCGCCGATATTCTCCGCGCTGACAACGGCGCTGACCGGGAAGGTGAGGCGCAGGACCCTGCCGTTGCCGCCCAGCGCGATCCGCCCGCGCCGCACCGTGCCGACGATGCGGCAGCGCAGATCAGGCGTCACCTTCAGCTTCTTGCCGAGCAGTTTCACGCGCTGCGCGGGAACGCAGCGGTCCTCCAGCCGGTCGATCGACCAGAGCGTCCGGGGCACGGCGCGGTCCAGGGCATTTTCCAGGTCGCCCAGCCGCGCCGTGATCGGCACGACGATATTGGAGGTCGCCTCCGGCAGCCGCACCGGGGTTTCGACGCGCGGCGGCGGCGGGGCCACGGGTTTGCGATGGCAGCCGGCGAGCACGAGCAGACCGAGCGCCAGCGAAACATATCGAGCCGTCATGGCCATTTACCTGCCGCATCGCGCGCGGGGCGTCGACAGGTTTCCTTCACCGGCGTGGTTGCCGTGGGGCGCGGCACTCGCTCGCATGGCAAGCCTCGCATCAGATATCGCGCTCACACCGGCGGCCGCGGCGCGCGTCGCGGCGATCGCGGCGAAACAGGGCAAGCCCGCGATCCTGCGCCTTTCGGTGGAGGGTGGCGGCTGTTCCGGCTTCCAATATCGCTTCGGCTTCGCCGATACGGAGGAGCCGGGCGACGCGGTGGCGGAAACCGACGGCGTGAAGCTGGTGGTGGACGATGTGAGCATCGATCTCGTGCGCGGGGCGTCGGTGGATTACGTCGAGTCGCTGGGCGGCGCGGCCTTCCGGGTGGAAAATCCCAATGCGGCCTCCGGTTGCGGTTGCGGCACCAGCTTCTCCGTCTGATGAAGATCGTCAGCTATAATGTGAACGGCATCAAAGCGCGGCTGCCGCGCCTGCTGGAATATCTGGCCGAGCAGAAGCCCGATATCGTGTGCCTGCAGGAGCTGAAGTCCAGCGACGACACCTTTCCCGAGGCGGATATCCGCGCCGCCGGCTATGGCGCGGTGTGGCACGGGCAGAAGGGGTTCAACGGCGTGGCCGTGCTCGCGCGCGGAGCCGATCCGATCGAGCGCCAGCGCGGGCTGGAGGGCGATCCCGACGACGCGCACAGCCGCTATCTGGAATGCGACGTGGACGGGCTGGTGGTCGCTTCCATCTACCTTCCCAACGGCAATCCGCAGCCGGGGCCGAAATTCGATTATAAGTTGCGCTGGATGGAGCGCCTCGCCGATCGTGCCCGCGCATTGCTGGCGGAGGAAATGCCGGCGGTGCTGGCGGGGGACTATAACGTCATTCCCAATGACGATGACGTCTATTCCGTGAAGGCGATGGCGGATGATGCGCTGATGCAGCCGGAAAGCCGCAGCGCCTATCGCGCATTGGTGGCACAGGGCTGGACGGATGCGTTGCGCACGCGGCACCCGGCGGGGCGGATATGGACCTTCTGGGACTATCAGGCCGGCGCATGGCAGCGCGATGCGGGATTCCGCATCGACCACCTGCTGCTCAGCCCGGCAGTGGCGGATCGGTTGGTCGAGGCCGGCGTCGATCGCGATTATCGCGGGCGCGAGAAGGCCAGCGATCATGCGCCGACATGGGTGGAGATACGGTCCTAGCTCGCCCCGTCCAGGCGTCTCGCCAGCGCGACGAACTCCGCGACGCTCACCGTTTCCGCCCGGCGCGTGGGATCGATTCCCTCTCGCTCCAGCGCATCCAATGCCCCAGGCACGCCGCGCAAGCTCTGGCGCAGCATCTTGCGGCGCTGGCCGAAGGCGGCGGCGGTCAGGCGCTCCAGCGTTGCGAGCCGCGTGCCCTCCGGCGCATTCTCCGGCAAGACATGGACGACCGCCGACATCACCTTGGGCGGCGGGGTGAAGGCGGAGCGGTGAACCGGCATCGCGATCCGCGCCCGAGCGCGCCATTGCGCCAGCACCGCGAGGCGGCCGTAGGCGTCGCTGTTCGGCGCGGCGACGATCCGGTCCGCCACCTCGCGCTGGAACATGAGCGTGAGCGAGCGCCACCAGGGCAGCCATTCCGCCGAAAGCCAGCCGACGAATAGCGCCGTGCCGACATTATAGGGCAGGTTGGAGACGATGTGCGGCGCGCCCTCGAACAGGGGGCGCGCATCGATCTCCAGCGCATCGCCCTCGATCACGCGCAGGCGGCCGGGATAAGCCTCGCCCAGTTCGGCAAGCGCCGGGAGGCAGCGGCGGTCGCGCTCGATCGCCGTGACGCGCGCGCCGGCGGCGAGCAAGGCGCGGGTGAGGCCGCCTGGGCCGGGGCCGACCTCCAGCACCTCCGCACCCTCAAGATCGCCGGGAATCGCCGCGATCCGCGCGAGCAATTGCGCGTCGAACAGGAAATTCTGGCCCAGGGCCTTCGACGCGGAAAGGCCATGACGCGCGATCACCTCGCGCAGCGGTGGGAGGTCGGTCACGCCGCGTCGCAGGCCGCGCGCCGCGCCGCCGCTTCTCCCGCCATCGCGATCGCGGCGATCATTGCCCCCGGCTCCGCCTTGTCCTGCCCGGCGAGGTTGAAGGCAGTGCCGTGATCGGGCGAGGTGCGGACGATCGGCAGGCCAAGCGTGATGTTCACGCCCTCATCGAAATGCAGCGTTTTCAGCGGGATGAGCGCCTGATCGTGATAGCAGCACAGAATTGCGTCATATTGCGCGCGCGCGCGGGCGTGGAACAATGTGTCGGCCGCGAAGGGGCCGCGCGCGTCGATCCCCTCCTCGCGCAGCAGGGCGATCGCGGGTTCGATCAGGTCGATCTCCTCGCGCCCAATCGCGCCGCCTTCGCCGGCATGGGGATTGAGGCCGGCGAATGCGAGCCGCGCTTCCGCTATGCCGAAATTGCGCTGTAGCCCCCGCGCGGTGGCGCGCGCCTTGGCGACGATCAGTTCGATCGAGAGCAGGGAGGCGACGCGATCGAGCGGCACATGAGTAGTGATCGGCACGACGCGTAGGGACGGGCCCGCCAGCATCATCACCGCATTGGCGCCCGCGATGCCACAGCGTTCCGCCACGAACTCGGTCTGCCCCGGATGGGTGAAGCCGACGTCGTAGAGCTGCGCCTTGGAAACCGGCCCCGTCACCAGCGCGCCTGCGGCGCCCGATCGCGCAAGTCCGACCGCCAGCTCCAGCGAGTGGAGCGCGCAACGGGCGCCGTCGGCGTCGGGCGCGCCCGGCTCGATCTCGCCCGCATCCTCCACCGTGAGCACGGGAAGCGCGGAGGGGAAGGCGGCCTTCACGGCACCAAGATCGCGGATCTGCGCGATCGGCCCGCCCCATATGCGGGAAATCGCGCGGGCATCGCCGACCGCGACGAAGGGCGGCAGCGCGCGTTCCTCGCGCATGTCCCATGCCTTGGCGATGATTTCCGGGCCGATCCCCGCTGGATCGCCCATCGAAATCACGAGCGGCTGCATCGGACGGTCCTCAGCGATATTCGATCACCGCATCGCGCCTCAGGTCGCGCAGCGCCTGCTGCGCGCGCAGGTTGACGCGCTGCTGCTCAAGCTGGCTCTGGATCTGCTCCGCGCCGGGAAGCTTGCCGCCGGCGGCCTCGTCGCGACCGCACAGCACGAGCGTGCGCACCCCTTCCGTCGGCGAGCCGAACGGCGGCGACGCCTGGCCGACCTGGAGCTGGAGCATGATCTCCTG
>JAYRJH010000016.1:12837-17088 GCA_041906415.1 Sphingomonas sp.
TCGGCCCCGATCTGCGCCGCCACCTTGTCCACCGATCCGCAGCCTTGCAGCGCATGGGCGACGTTGGCGAATTCGGTGGTGCGCGCCGTAGCCTGCGCCTGCGTGGTGCCGGGCGGGAACTTGATCGTCATCTGCTTCAGGCTCAGCCGCGCATCGCGCGGATCGGCCATCAGCACCTGCCTCTTGTCCACGAGATAGAGGACCGAGAAGCCGCCCGGCACCGCGACCGGCCCGGCGACCTGGCCAACCTTCATCTGCCTGGCGGCATCGGCGAGCGCGTCTGGCAGTTGCGAGGCGCGCACCCAGCCGAGATCGCCATTCACGCCGCGGGTGGAGGCTTCGGAGAAATTGTGCGCGAAATAGCCGAACGGCGCCTGCCCCTTGTGGATCTCGTCGATCAGTTGGCGGGCGTTGGCGTAGACCTGTTCGGTGCGGTCGGGCGTGGCGCTCAGGTAGATTTCGTTGAGGTGGAATTCCTCCGTGCCCTTTGCGGCCTCCAGACGGGCGAGGATGGCCTTCACCTCCTCGTCGCCGACGTTGACGAACGGCTCGACGCGGCGCCGGAGATAGCGGCTCCACGCCATTTCCGCCTCGATCTGGCGGCGGATCGAGCGGTCGGACGAGCCGTGCTCGCGCAGGAAGGCGGCGAATTCCTTGGGCGTCTTCTTGAAGTTGCGCGCCACATTGTCGAAGCTCTGGTCGATCTCCGCCGGTGTGATCGTCACGTCGGCCGTCTTGGCCTGCTGGATCTCCAGCACTTCGTCGATCAGCTGGCGCAGCACCTGCAGGCGCAGACGATCATATTCATCGCCCTGCAGATTGATGTTGTTCGCCGCCATGATGAGCGCCACGCGCTGGTCCACGTCGGTGCCGGTGATGACGGTGTCGTTGACGATCGCGGTAGCCTTGCGGACGTTCGGATCGAGCTTGCCGAAAATCTGCACGTTGGCGGGGATGTCCAGCCCCGAATTGTCGGGCGGGGCCTGCTCCTGAGCCATGTCCTGCTGGCCGTAGGCAGCCGTCGCCGCCGCCACCGCCAGCATCGCCCCGATCAGGCGGCCGTGCCGCGCCGCCCAGTTCCGTCGCTTAATCACTCTGTCCGAAATCCCATCTTCCGCGATGCGGCGTCTGTGCCTGAGCCTTGCTGAACTCCGGCTTAGCGCCCGAGGTTCTTGAACGCCAGCGTCAACAGATAGCTGTTGCCCGCGCGCGCGTCGCCGGTGGACTGGTAATCGCGCCGCCATGTCGCGCCGATCATCAGGCAATCGTCCTCATAGGTGATGCCCAGGCGGTGGCGCACCGGGTTGAAGCCGTCGCTGGTGTTGGTGATGACGGGCGTCGCTCCGCCGGAGCCGGCGGTCGTGGTGCTGCCGTTCGAAAGATCGATCACCGTCGATCCGTAAGCCGACCAGAAACGGGAGAATTTCACCCGGCCGCCAAGGCGCAGCTCCTCCTGGTTCTGCAGATCCTCCACAGTGGTGATGTTGCGGTTCAGCCGGAGATAGCCGAGCATGATGTAGTTGGAGCGCGTGCCGATCGTGGCATCCACCTCGTTGCGGCGGACGGCGAAATCGTTCTTGTCCACGCGATAGCGGTGGATGATCGATACGAGATCGCGGAACCGCAATTCCGTGCGCCCTACGATGTCTGAAAGGCGATCACTCAGCCCGGTGCCCGGCGGCAGGATCGAGGGGCGGTCGCTCAAGCGATAGCTCTGGCCGATCACGGCCGACGCGGTGAAGCCCGGCAGCGTCAGCGCCCATTCCGCGCCATAGGTCGCCCGGCTCGAATCCTCCCAGCGATCATATCCGGGGAAGCGGTTGAGCGCGAACAGGTTCGAATCCTCGAGATCGACCGCGCGGGCGTCCTCGTTGGGCACGTCGAGGTTGTTGATATGCGGCGATGCGACGATCTGGAAGCGCGGCGTGAAGCGCTGCGTCCCGCCGAACAACGGGCCGACCAGCGGCCAGCGGATATCCACCGCCAGCGCCGCGATGCCGCGCGTGTGGAAGCCGCTCAGCCCGCGATAGGTGTCCACGCTGGTCGCCGCGACGTCGCTGGTGTTGTAGGCGTCCACGCGCGAATAAGCGGTGAACGTCACCTCCTGGCCCCAGCGGGTGATGCGCCGCAGATCCCAGCGCAGCGAGGCGAAGGCGCGCTGCGTGTCCTGCCCGGAGGTGCGCGACAGGGCCAGCGTGTTGAGCTGCATCTGGAACATGCCGCCCAGCAGATTCTCCCCGATGCGGCGGCGATAGTCCAACTCCGGCAGGGCGAAGGGCTGCAGGCCCTGGCGATCGCCCACGCGCATCGTCTGCACCGCCCAGCCGGCGAGCGAGAAATAGCTGTCGCGGTCCACCCGCTCCAGCGCCAGCGTGGTGCGCAGCCGGTCGTCGTTCGAAATGTCGTAGCGGCGCAGGAAGGTGCGGTCGGTCGTCAGTCGCAGCGAGCCGGAGATGCTCCACTTGTCGTCGAACTGAAACCTGCCGGCGGCGTCGAGATAGCCGCGCAACGCCATGGTGGTCGGCGCATCCGGCCCGGCGGTGATGTCGTCGCTGCGGCGGCTGGCGGTGATAAAGCCGCCGATGCTGAACGCGCCCTTCGTCTCCAGCGCCTGATAATTGGCCTGCAGCATCGGCAGCACCGCGGAGAAGATGTGCGGCGTGACGATGAGCGAGCGGTTGCGCGCCAGATCGAAATAATAAGGCGTCGAAATCTCCAGCCCGTTCACGCCGTTCAGGCGGATCGAAGGGCTGAGCAGGCCGCTCGCATTGTCGAATCCCGCCGGGTGGGAGAAGCGCGGCAGCGGCATGGTGGCGAGGCCGAAGATGTGGATGCGCGCGCCGGTGTAGTAAACGCGCTCCTTGTCCGGCCGGTAGAGCACCTTGACGGCGGTGATCTTCCAGCTCGGCTCCTTCGGGCAGCCTTCGGAATCGGTGACGGCGCAGGCGGTGTAGGCGGCGTGATCGAGCGAGATCGACCCGTCCTCATGCCGCGTGCCCGCGTTCGCGGCCAGCCGCCCGCCCTGATCCAGCACCAGCAGCAGGTTGTGGATCATCCCGTCGCGCAGCGAATCGGTCAGGTCGATCGAATCGCCATAGGCCACGTCCCCCTCGGGATTGGTGATCGCGACATTGCCGTTGGCGACGACCTGCCCGGTCTTGCGATTCCAAACCACGCGTCCCGCGCGCAGTCTTTGCCCCTGGCGGAACATGCGGACGTCGCCGGTGGCTGTCACGATGTCCGCGTCATAATCATATTCGAGCGAGGTGGCGCTGAACTGCACCTGATCGTCGGATGTCGGCGGCGCTTCTGCGGAGGGCGGGGGCGGCTGGACCTGCCGGTCCTGAAGATCCTGCGCCTCGGCGCCCCCCGCCGCGAGAGCGAGAGACAGAGCGCAACAGGCCAGAAGGTCGAAACGCAACGCGCGCAAATCCCGCAATAACCCCCGCCTGGCCGGAATGGCCGCGGACCTTGTCGCCCTATCGCATCCGAGCGCGCGGGCTGCAACGCCTTGCCAGCAGGCCCGCGAAAGCCCAGTGACGGTGCGGCGTATTGAAGGAAGTTTCGGATGAAGATCGTTTTCGCCCCGTCCCGTCCCTCCGATGCGGAGGCCGTCGCGTTCGTCGTGAAGAAGGACGACGTGCCCGCGCTCGCGCTGCCCGGCGTGGATGCGTCCGCGCGTGCCGTGCTCGCGGCGGCGGCGACCGGCCAGCGTTTCGAAGGCGAGGCGGGCAGCGTGGCGGAAGCCTATGTCGGTGAAGGGGAAGGGGTGCGCCGCATCCTGCTGCTCGGTGTCGGCGCGGGCGACGATGCAGCTTATGAGCGCGCTGGCGGCGCGCTGTCGGCGAAGCTGCTCACGGTCGCGAATGATGTGACGATCGACCTGTCCGGCAGCGGCGCGACCGCGCTAGCCGCCGCGCGGCTGGCGGCTGGCGCGGCGCAGCGCGCGTGGCGGTTCGACGAATATCGCACGCGCTTGCCCGAGAAGCAGAAGGCGATGCTGGAGAGCGTGACGATCGCCGGCGCGCCGGAAGGCTCGGAAGCCGCATGGGCCGCGCGCGACGCGGTGACGCAGGGGCTGGCGCTGACCCGCACGCTCGTCACCCTGCCGGCGAACATCCTTTATCCCGAAAGCTTCGTGGAGCGCGTGATCGCCGACACTGCCGGCCTCGGGCTGGAGATAGAGGTGCTGGACGAGGAAGCGATGCGCAAGCTCGGTATGGGCTCGCTGCTCGGCGTGGCGCAAGGCTC
>JAYRJH010000441.1:0-2368 GCA_041906415.1 Sphingomonas sp.
ATCAGCGCCGCGCCCACCAGCAGCTTGTCCGCGATCGGGTCCAGCATGCGGCCGAAGCCCGAGGTCAGCTTCCGGTCGCGCGCGATCTTGCCGTCGAAATAGTCGGTGATGGCGGCCACCGAGAAGACGACGCAGGCCGCCATGTCCGACCAGGGCTGGCGCAGCCAGGCGAGCAGGATCAGGACCGGAATCGCCGCGATGCGCGAAATCGTCAGCAGGTTGGGCAGGTCTGTCGGCATCTTTGGCTGTTCCTAGAGCAGAACCCGATCGGATGGAATCATCTGATCGGGAGACGATGCTCGTCCGGCAAAATGCCCGGGCCAGTTCCCGCGAGCAAAAGCGATCGTGATCTGACCGGCGGGCTGCGGACAGGCGCTGCGCAGCCGACCCGTCCGGTTCCTCCGCCGCCCGCTGGACGTTCATCGAGGCTCTGGCCGGGGGAGGGGCGGGCGCGGTAGACACGGCGCGGCATGTCCGACCCCATCCCGGCCAGCATCCCGCGTGCGGCGCTCGTCACCGGCGGCGCGAAGCGCCTTGGCCACGCGATCGCGCTCGCGCTGGCGGAGGCCGGCTTCGACGTGGCGATCCACTACGCCTGGAGCCGCGAGGCGGCGGAGGAGACGGCGGCCGCGATCGGCGCCCTGGGCCGCCGCGCCGCGATCCTGCAGGCGGACCTAGCGGAGGAAGCGGATGCCGCCGCACTGTTCCCCGCGGCCCACGCCGCGCTCGGACCCATCGGCGTGCTGGTGAACAATGCCTCGACCTTCGAACGCGACGAATGGCACGACGCGACGCGGGAAAGCTGGGACCGGCATATCGAACCCAACCTGCGGGCGCCCTTCGTGCTGTCGCAGGCCTTCGCGCGCGCCCTGCCCGGCGATGCGGAAGGCTGCATCCTCAACATGATCGACCAGCGCGTCTGGGCGCTGACGCCGCATTTCGTCTCCTACACCGTCTCCAAGGCCGGGCTCTGGGCGCTGACGCAATCCCTGGCGCTGGCGCTCGCGCCGCGAATCCGCGTGAACGGCATCGGGCCGGGGCCGGCGCTGCCATCCCCGCGGCAGAGCGCGGAGCAGTTCGCACGGCAGGCGCAGAGCACGCCGCTCCATCGCGGCACGAGCCCGGAGGAGGTGGCGCGCGCGGTGCTCGCCATCCTCTCCTTCCCCGCCATGACCGGGCAGATGATCGCGCTCGATGGCGGGCAGCATCTGCAGTGGTCCCCTGCGCGCGGAGAGGCGCTGGCGGAATGAGCTTTGCCCCCGACGCGGCGCGCGGGTTGCGCCTGGTCTTCGTGCGCGGGCTGGACGTCCAGGCGCGGCTCGGCGTCCACGCGCATGAAAAGGCCAGGCCGCAACGTGTGGTCATCGGCATCGAGTTGCTGGTCCGCGACCCGCATGCGCCAGCGAGCGAAGGCCCCGATTCGCTGCCGAGGGTTGTGGACTACGGCGGGGCTGTCCGCATGGCGCGCGACATCGCGACCGCGGGCCACGTGCTTCTCGCGGAAACGCTGGCCGAGCGGATCGCCTTGGCGGCGCTCCGGGATCCCCGGGTGGAGGCCGCGCGGGTGACGGTGGAAAAGCCCGATGCCTTCGCCGACGCCGCCGCCGTGGGCGTGGCGGTCGAGCGGCGACGCGCCTGAAATCGTTCCGAATTCCGCGGAGGATGCGGCTACCGGGCGCTGTACTTGTCCACTGATCGGAAGGAGCCTCGCGTCACAATTCGTCTGTCAATCCGATTCTTTCTCTTGACGCATGCCGCTGGGTGGTCAGGGTAATGTAATACAATGAAATCAACAGGTTAGGTTCGGTCCGTTACGTCGCACAATTCTTGTGCAGCAAGGCTGAGACCGGCCTGTAACCAAGCTTTCACGCTTCCCGAAGCGTTTCGCCCCACAGACTTATCCACAGAACTTGGGGACATCCTTGAGCCCCCGGATGCGAGCGCCTAATCGAGACCCAATGATGAATGAAACCGCCGATAACGGCGCCAGTGATGAAGCACCCGCGGTGATGGAAGGCGCCGCGGTCATCGTGGCCGCGCTGCCCAACCTGCCGCTCGCCCCCGGCGTCTATCGCATGCTCGATGCGAAGGGCGAGGCGCTCTATGTCGGCAAGGCGCGCTCGCTCCGCCGGCGCGTCACCGCCTACACGCAGATCGGCCGCCTGCCGGAACGCCTGCGGCGCATGGTGTTCGAGACGCGGAGCCTCGAGGTCATCACCACCGCCTCGGAAGCCGAGGCGCTGCTGCTCGAAGCCAATCTCATCAAGCGCCTGCGACCGCGCTTCAACATCGTGCTGCGCGACGACAAATCCTATCCCTGGCTCGTCATCACGGAAGACCATCCCTATCCGCAGATCGCCAAGCATCG
>JAYRJH010000442.1:0-2362 GCA_041906415.1 Sphingomonas sp.
GCTCGATATCGTTCCCGGCGGATTCACCGGCACGCTGACGCTCTCGGGCGGCGGGCTTTCGGGCGACCTGCTGTTCCGCCCCGAAGGCGACGTGCAGCGGGTGGAGGCGCATATCGACGCGCGGCGCGCGCGGCTGGGCGGCAGTGTGACTGTGCGGCAGGCGCACCTCGATCTCGTCGCCTTGCTCGATCCCGCGGGGGCGGTGATCGATGCGAGCGCGAGCGGTTTCGGGCTGGGACGCGGCAAGCTTTCGATCTCGCGCTTCTCCGGCAGCGCGAAGCTGCGCGGCGACACGGGGGAGATACGCGCGCAGATTTTCGGCCAGCGCGGCCGTGCCTTCGATATCCAGAGCGTGATCG
This sequence comes from Sphingomonas sp., assembly GCA_041906415.1. Classification (GTDB taxonomy): domain Bacteria; phylum Pseudomonadota; class Alphaproteobacteria; order Sphingomonadales; family Sphingomonadaceae; genus Sphingomonas. The sequence goes on from JAYRJH010000442.1 coordinate 360, forward strand.
CGATCGCGCCGGACAGCTATCGCGTCACCGCGCAGGGCAGCGTCGATCGCCGCCCGCTCAAGCTGGAGGATGCAGCGCTCATTACGCGCGAGGGTGACGGCTGGCGGCTCGCGCCGACGCAACTGACCTTCGCGGGCGGGGAAGCGAAGCTCTCCGGCCTGTTCGGCGAAGGCTCGGTGACGCTGGACGGGAACGTCACGCGCATTCCCCTGTCGATCCTGGATATCGGTTATCCCGGACTGGGGCTGGGCGGCAGCGTGTCGGGCACGTTCAGCTATGCCGTCCGCGACGGCGGCGCGCCGACCGGGCGAGTGGAGCTTACGTTACGCGGGCTGACGCGATCGGGGCTGCTCGCTTCCTCACGGCCGATCGATATCGGCATCGCGGGCGTGCTCTCCGCCGATCGCGCGGGCGTGCGCGCGGTCGTGGCTTCGGGAGGGCAGACGATCGGGCGGGCGCAGGCGCAGCTTTCCCCGCTGGGGCAAGGCGATATCGTCCAGCGGCTGACGGGCGCGGGATTGTTCGCGCAATTGCGCTATAACGGCCCGGCGGACACTTTGTGGCGTCTCACCGGCGTGGAGATGTTTGCGATCTCCGGCCCGCTGGCGATCGGCGCGGACGTGAGCGGGCGCGTCTCCGATCCCTCGATCCGCGGCATGTTGCGCGCGAACGGCGGGCGGATCGAAAGCGCGACCACCGGCACGTTGCTCACCAACGTGCAGGCATCGGGGACTTTCCAGGGCTCGAAATTGCAGATCGGCCAGTTCGCGGCGGACGCCGGCAAGGGCGGGCGCGTCTCCGGCACGGGGCAGTTCGACTTCTCGGCAGAGGCGGGGATCGGTCTCGACCTTTCGTTGCAGGCTTCCCACGCCGTGCTCATCAATCGCGACGATATCGGCGCGACGGTGTCCGGCCCGCTGCGGCTGCGCTCCGGCGGATCGGGCGGGCTGATCTCCGGCGAGGTGACGCTCGATCGCAGCCGCTATCGCCTTGGCCAGGCGACGGCGGCGAGCGCGGTGCCGCCGCTCAAGGTGCGCGAGATCAACCTGCGCGGCGGCGAGGAGGAAGAAGATACGCGGCCGACGCCGTGGCGGCTCGATGTCCACGCCCGCGCGCCCAATCAATTGATGGTCAGCGGGTTGGGCCTGACAAGCGAATGGTCGGCGGACCTGAAGATCGGCGGTGCGCCCGACAATCCGATCATCACCGGCCGCGCCGATCTGGTGCGCGGCAATTATGAATTCGCCGGTCGTGAATTCCAGCTTTCGCGCGGTGCGATCCGCTTCTCCGGCGAGGCGCCGGTCAACCCCGCGCTGGATATCGAGGCCAATGCGGATTCGACCGACGTGAATGCGACGATCCGCGTTACGGGCGTGGCGATGAAGCCGGAGATCGCCTTCACCAGCACACCCGCCTTGCCGCAGGACGAGCTGTTGTCGCGCCTGCTGTTCGGCACCTCCATCACCAAGCTCTCCGCGCCGGAGGCGTTGCAGCTCGCGGCGGCGGTGGCGGCGCTGAAGGACGGCAACGGCGGGCTGAACCCGATCAATGCGGTGCGCCGGGCGGCGGGGCTGGATCGGCTGCGCATCCTGCCGGCGGACGTGCAGACCGGGCAGCAGACCTCGATCGCGGCAGGGAAATATGTGACGCGCAAACTCTATGCGGAGATCATCACCGACGGTCAGGGCTATTCCGCGACGCGCGTGGAATATCAGGTGACGCGCTGGCTTTCGCTGTTGTCCAGCATCTCGACCCTGGGGCGGCAGAGCGTGAACGTGCGGGTTTCGAAGGATTATTGAACGCGTCCGCCGCCCGTCAGAGGCCGGAGCGGCGGCGGGAAATCAGCCGATCGCGCGGCCGATCATCACGGTCGGCACGATATCGGTGAAATTCGCGATATCGGCCTGAAGCTCGCCCCGGCGCGGCGAGGCCATCGCCGCGCCCAGCGCTTCCGGCGAGGCGAAATGGAAGTTCGCCACCATCGCGACGGGGGAGGGCGCGTC
>JAYRJH010000443.1:0-2359 GCA_041906415.1 Sphingomonas sp.
TGATCCGGTGATCGCCCCTGTGATAGCCCTCGTCGCACTGGCCGTGTGGCTGGTGCTGGTGTTCGCACACCACGGCTTCTGGCTCACCCGCGAGCGCGACACGCGCGGCCTTCCGCCCGAGCCGGCGCACTGGCCCGAGGTGACGGCGATCGTCCCCGCGCGCGATGAAGCGGACGTGATCGCGCGCTCCATCGGCAGCCTCGCCGCGCAGGATTATCCGGGGCGCTTCCGCATCATCCTGATCGACGACGGCTCCAGCGACGGCACCGGCGACATCGCCCGCGCGCTCGGCTCCGGCCGGGTGGAGGTGATGCGCGGCCGGCCGCTGGCGCGCGGCTGGACGGGCAAGCTGTGGGCGGTGGCGCAGGGCGTGGACCATGCCGGCCCTACCCCTGCTTACCTCTGGCTCACCGACGCCGATATCGAACATGCGCCGGACACATTGCGCACCCTCGTCACCCGCGCGGAAGGCGGAAAGCTCGCGCTCGTCTCGCTGATGGCGCGGTTGCGCTGCGACAGCTTCGCCGAGCGGATGCTGATCCCGGCCTTCGTTTTCTTCTTCCAGATGCTCTATCCGTTCGCGCAGGTGAATGCCGCGAAAGGCCAAGGCGGCGCGGCCGGCGGCTGCATGCTGGTGCGGCGCGACGCGCTGGAGGCGGCGGGCGGGATCGCCGCGATCCGCGACGCGCTGATCGACGATTGCACGCTCGGCGCATTGCTCAAGCGGCAGGGGCGCATCTGGCTCGGCCTTACCGATCGATCGCGCAGCATCCGCCCCTATGAGACGTTCGGCGCCGTCGCCGCGATGATCTCGCGCTCGGCCTATGCGCAGTTGCGTTACTCGCCGTTGCTGCTGGCGGGGACGGTCGCCGGGCTGGCGCTGGTCTATCTCGCGCCGCCCGCCTTCGCGATCCTCGCGCATGGCATGGCGCGGATCGCCGGGATCGCGGCATGGACACTGATGGCGATCGCCTTCCAGCCGATGCTGCGTTTCTATCGCCGCTCGCCCCTGTGGGGCGTGGCGCTGCCGGTGATCGCGGCTTTCTACGCGGGCTGCACCTTGCTATCGGCGTGGCAGCACGCCCGTGGACGCGGCGGCATGTGGAAGGGACGAGCGCAAGCGGCGGCGGGACGATGAGGCAGGCGAACGATCTCGCATCCGGCAAGGGGCATAGGGACGAGAATTTCCCGGTGGCGAGCATCCTGCTCCGCCCGGAACATCGCGCGCCGGTGATGGCCTATTACCGCTTCGCCCGCGCCGCCGACGATATCTCCGACAATCAATCCGCCTCGCGGGATGAGAAGCTCGCCCTGCTCGCGCACATGCGCGCCGGGCTGGACGGCGAAGGCGCGCCCGAGGCGATGGCGCTGCGCGATGCGATGGCCGCGCGCGGGATCGATCCGGTCCATGCGCACGAGTTGCTCGACGCCTTCGTCCGCGACGTGACGGTTACGCGCTGCGCCGACTGGGACGATCTGATGGCCTATTGCCGCCTCTCCGCCGTGCCGGTGGGGCGCTACGTGCTCGACGTGCACGGCGAGAGCCGCGACTGCCGGCCCGCGAACGATGCGCTGTGCGCCGCGCTCCAGATCATCAACCATGTGCAGGATTGCGGCAAGGATCGCCGCACGCTCGACCGCGTCTACATCCCGCTCGACACGGGCCTGAACGTCGCGGACCTCGACAGGCCCGCGGCCACGCCGGAGCTTCGCGCGATCCTGACGGGCATGGTGCGCCGCACGCGCGCGCTGCTCGACCGATCCGCCGGTTTCTCCCGCCAGATCCGCGACCGGCGGCTGGCGGCGGAGGTGGCGGTGATCCAGCGCCTCGCGGTCGACCTGTGCGACCGGCTGGAGACGCGCGACCCGCTCGGCGAACGCGTGCACCACAACAAGTTCGAGGCGACATGGCTCGCGGCCACCGCTGCCGTGCCCGCCTTGCTGCGGCGCGCGGCATGAGCGAGGCCCCCGCATCGGCCGCCTCCGGCAGTTCCTTCTACGTCGGGATGCGCGTGCTCCCGAAAAAGGAGCGCGAGGCGATGTTCGCCATCTACGGCTTCTGCCGCATGGTGGACGATATCGCCGACGACCAGCAGGGCGACCGCGCGAGCCGCGCCGCCGCGCTCGATCGCTGGTGGCGCGATCTCGACGCGCTCTACTCCGGTGGTGACGCGGGACAGGCGGAAATGCTGCGCGATGCGGTGCGCGGCTTCGATCTCGACCGCGCCGATTTCGAGGCGGTGATCGACGGCATGGCGATGGACGTCGCGCGCGACATCCGCTGGCCGAAGGCGGCTGAGCTGGACCTTTATTGCGATCGCGTCGCCTCCGCCGTCGGGCGGCTTTCGGTGCGCGTGTT
>JAYRJH010000017.1:0-16968 GCA_041906415.1 Sphingomonas sp.
GCGGCGAGCGCGGTGCCGGCCGCCGCGCGCGCGCCAAGCGCGGGACCGCCCGAGACGATGCCGTTGGCGATGCCGGGACCGAAGATCGAGAGGCCGAGCAATGCGAGCGCGGCGAGCGCGATCGCCATCACATGCGTGGCGTCGGGCGCGGTGCCGAGACTCGCGCTGGTGAACTGGCTGAACAGGGTCGTGCCGATGCCGGTGATGACGGCGAGCGTCAGCACCTTGATGCCGGTCGAGACGATGTGGCCCAGCACCTTCTCGGCCATGAAGGCGGTGCGGTGCCAGAAGGCGAAGGGCAGCAATACGAAGCCGGCGAGCGTCACCAGCTTGAACTCGATGATGGTGATGAAGACCTGTACCGCCATCACGAAGAAGGCGAGCACGACGATTACCCAGGCGAGCATCAGGACGATGATGGCGGCGAGGTTCGCGAAGACGGCCCAGATGCTGCCATACTCCCTGGTCGCGTCCACCAGCGGCTGCGCGGCGGTAAGGCCCGTCGCCGCGATGCTGCCGGGTTTCAGGAAGTCGGCGAGCGCCATCCCGCCGCCCGACGCTTTCAGGCCGAGGCCAGCGAAGCTTTGGAACAGGATGGTGGCGAGGTTGGAGAAATTGCCGATGATGAAGGCGAAGGCGCCGATATAGAGGGTCTTCTTGATGAGGCGTTGCAACACGTCCTCATCGGCGCCCCAGGCCCAGAACAGGCCGGCGATGGTCACGTCGATCACGATCAGCGTCGAGGAGAGGAAGCCGACTTCGCTGCCGAGCAGGCCGAAGCCGGAATCGATATAGCTCGTGAAGGTATTGAGGAAGGTATCGATAACGCCGGTATCGGTCATGGCCGCGCTCCTTCCGTGGCGAGGAGCGGGTCCATTTGCTCCGGCGCGCTTTGCGTATTTGTCGTCGCGCTGTCCGCTTGCGGCCTGTCGGCGTTGGTGGCGTCATCCGGGTGGTTGCCCTGCCCGAAGAAGCGATTGCGATTGGCAGCCCACGCCGCCTCGCATCCGGCATCGGGCATGGTGAGCGTTGCGCAGCGGTCCAACTCGCGCGCCAGCGGGTCGGGCGCCGTGGCGGCAGGCTCGATGCTCATGGTCGCCGGAGCCGGACGATCCCGCGTCGTCACGCCGATGATCGCCACCGCCATCATCGTGCCGGCGAGCGCGGCGACACCGGCGATCTTCAGGTTGCGCGAACTCATGGTTCGTCAGTTGCCGTTGTCGAAGAATCGGCTGAACCGCTCGCGGCCGTCCGCCTCGATCTGCGTCTGGCGGGCCATCTCCAGCGCCTGAGCCCGCGACTGCGCGGCGGCGAGCGCGGTCAGGTCGGCGATCTGCTGGGACTGGAGCGCGAGAAGCTGGTTGCCCGCCTGCGCCGCCTGGAGCGCGCCGGTCGCCGACTGGCTGGCCGAGACCAGACCGTTCATGCTGGTGCGGGCACCGTCGATGTTGCCGACGACGCCTGCCTGAACCCTGAGGGTGTCCTGAAACGCCGCGACGCTGGTTTTCCAGCTCTCCTGCGCGTTTGCCACCATTTGCGCGTCGGAGGTCGAGGCGGTCGCGCCGTTGTAGCGGCTGGTGAACGCCTGATCGATCGACTGGACGCTGTAGGCGATGCGCTGGGCGTTATTCAGCAACTGCTGGGTGCGCTGGATTTGCGCCTGCAATGTCGCCAGCGTGCTGTACGGCAGCGAGGCCAGATTCTTCGCCTGATTGATGAGCGAGGTCGCCTGATTCTCGATCTGCTGAATCTGGTTGTTGATCTGTTGCAGCTCGCGCGCGGCGGTGAGCACGTTCTGCGCATAGTTGGTCGGATCGAACACGATGCCGCTGCCGAATTGCGCGCAGGCCGGCATGGGCATCACGGCCGGGACGATAGCCGTGGCGGTAAGAAGGCCGGCCACGATGGTGCGGGGGATCGGCGACGATTTCATGGTTCGATCTCCATGTCAGGCATGAGGGGAGGTTCAGGCTGGCGCGGTCGCGCCTCGCTTGGATTGTCGGGGGCGAAGGCCGGCAGCAGGTCGGCCGCCCAGGCGACACCGCGCGCGCGCAGCCACGCATCGGCGAAGCCGTCGCGGCCGTGGCGGTCGATCAGCTCGGCGATGCGGCGCTGGTCGGTCTTCGAGGAGGCGGCGGTGAAGGCCAGCGCCACCTCGCCCAGTCCCAGCTCGAACAGGCGATTGCCGCGCGACGACTGGCAGTAGTAATCCCGCTTCGGCGTTGCCCGCGCAATGATCTCGATCTGACGATCATTGAGCCCGAAGCGGCGATAGACGGCGGTGATCTGCGGCTCGGCCGCGCGCTCGTTGGGCAGGAAGATGCGCGTCAGGCAGGACTCGATGATGGCCGGTGCGATGGCGGACGTCTCGATGTCGGCGAGGCTCTGCGTGGCGAAGATGACGCTGGCGTTCTTCTTTCTGAGCGTCTTGAGCCACTCGCGGAGCTGGGCAGCGAACTCGGGGCTGTCGAGCACCAGCCAGCCCTCGTCGATGATGATGAGCGTCGGGCTGCCGTCGAGCCGGCCGTCTATGCGGTGGAACAGATAGGCCAGCACCGCCGCGGCCGAACCGGCGCCGACCAGGCCCTCGGTCTCGAACGCCTGAACCCGCGCCTCGCCTAGCCGCTCCGCCTCGGCGTCGAGCAGCCGGCCCCACGGCCCGCCGACGCAATAGGGACTAAGCGCCTGCTTGAGCGATTGCGACTGAAGCAGGACGGCGAGGCCGGTCAGCGTGCGCTCGGCCACGGGCGCGCTGGCGAGTGATCCGAGCGCGGACCAGATGTGCTCCTTGGCCTGCGGATCGATCGTCACGCCCTCGGATGCCAGGATCGCGGCGAGCCATTCGGACGCCCAGGTCCGCTCGGCGGGATCGTCGATGCGGGCGAGCGGTTGAAGTTGCACGCCGGTTTCGCTCTCGTCCGACAGGCCGCCGCCGAGATCCTGCCAGTCGCCGCCCATAGCCAGCGCCGCAGCGCGGATGCTGCCCCCGAAATCGAAGGCGTAGATCTGCGCCCCGGCATAACGGCGGAACTGCATCGCCATGAGCGCGAGCAGCACCGACTTGCCCGCGCCGGTCGGGCCGACGATAAGTGTATGGCCGACATCGCCGATATGAAGGGAAAACCGGAACGGGGTCGAGCCTTCGGTCCGTGCATAAAGCAACGGGGGCTGTCCGAAGTGCTCGTCCCGTTCCGGCCCCGCCCAAACCGCTGACAGGGGGATCAGGTGGGCGAGATTGAGCGTCGAGACCGGCGGGGTCCGGACATTGGCATAGAGGTGGCCGGGAAGGCTCCCCAGCCACGCCTCGATCGCGTTCATGCCTTCGGGGATCACGTTGAAATCGCGGCCCTGGATGACCTTCTCGACAAGCCGCAGCTTCTCGGCCGCGACCGAGGGATCGCGATCCCACACGGTCACGCTGGCCGTAACGAGGGCGAGCCCCGCATAGTCGTTGCCCAGCTCCTGCAAGGCGGTGTCGGCATCGGCCGCCTTGTTCGAGGCGTCGCTGTCCATCAGGACCGATGCCTCGTTGGTCATGACTTCCTTGAGGATCGCGGCGACCGACTTGCGCTTTGCGAACCATTGCCGTCTGATCTTCGTCAGTAGCTTGGTGGCGTCGGTCTTGTCGAGCATGATCGCGCGCGTCGCCCAGCGATACTCGAAGGCGAGACGGTTCAGCTCGTCGAGCAGGCCGGGGAACGTGACGCTTGGGAAGCCGATCACGGTGAGCGTGCGCAGATGATGCTCGCCCAGCTTCGGCTCCAGGCCGCCGGTCAGCGGCTCGTCGGCGAGCAGCGCATCTAGATGTATCGGCGTCTCGGGGACGCGGACTCGCTGGCGACGGGTGGAGACGGTCGAATGGAGGTAGGTCAGCGTCTCGGCGTCATCGAGCCAGCGCACCTCGGGCACGAAGCCTTCGACCAGATTGAGCAGGCGGTCGCCGCGATCGACGAAGCCCTTAAGCAGTTCCCAGGGATCGACGCCGGTGCCCGAGCGACCTTCGTAGAGCCAGCCTTCGGCGCGCGTGGCATCCTCGGCCGGTGGCATCCAGGCGAGCGTCAGGTAATAACGGCTCTCGAAATGGGCGCCCTCCTCGCGGAATTGCTCGCGCCGCTCCATGTCCACCAGCGCGGAGGCGGCATCGGGAAACTCCGAGTCCGGGTAAGCGAGCGCGGGCGTGCGCTGCGCCTCGACGAAGATCGCCCAGCCCGAGCCGAGACGGCGGAGCGCATTGTTGAGACGCGCCGTCGTCGCGACCAGCTCGGCCGGCGTGGCGCTGTCGAGGTCCGGCCCGCGAAAGCGTGCGGTGCGTTGGAACGAGCCGTCCTTGTTCAGCACGGCGCCTTTGCCGACCAGCGCCGCCCAAGGCAGGAAGTCGGCGAGGTGGGCGGCGCGGTCGCGATATTCGCGCAGGGACATCATGGCCGCATCCAGACCGGATAGCGAAGGTGCCGGCGCGCCACGTCCACGAACTGCGGATCGCGCCGCGCCGCCCACACGCCGAGCGCATGGCCAACCGCCCACAGCACGAGGCCGGCGATCCACAGGCGCAGACCGAGGCCGAGCGCGCCGGCCAGCGTGCCGTTGAGGATCGCAAGGCTGCGCGGCGCGCCACCGAGCAGGATCGGCTCGGTCAGCGCGCGATGCACCGGCGCGGTGAAGCCGGCGACGGGTTCGCTGATGTCCCCTGCCAGCGCCATCAGACGAGCGCCCCGCCCGAGAAGCTGAAGAAACTCAGGAAGAAGCTCGATGCGGCGAAGGCGATCGACAGGCCGAACACGATCTGGATCAGCCGGCGGAAGCCGCCGCTGGTGTCGCCGAACGCGAGGCTGAGACCCGTGACGATGATGATGATGACCGCGACGATCTTGGCGACCGGCCCCTGGATCGATTCGAGAATCGAGTTGAGCGGCGTTTCCCAGGGCATCGACGATCCCGACGCCCAGGCGGGGGTTGTCGTCAGCAACGCGGCGACGGCGGCGGGAATGAACATGGCGCGGCGTGCGCCATGCCGGAGGGCATGGATCATGGCAGGTCTCCCAGTTGGGCGGTGGAAAGCGGCGTGAGGCGGTAGTCGCCGGTCGCGGGATCGAGCCCCTCGACGCGGGCCAGTTCGGCGAGGCGGCGGCCGTGGCCGTCGCGGACCAGCACCGCGATCAGGTCGATGGTCTCGGCGAGCAGCGCGCGCGGGACCGTGACCACCGCCTCCTGAATGAGCTGCTCCATCCGGCGCAGCGCGCCGAGCGCGGTGCCGGCATGGATCGTGCCGACCCCGCCGGGATGGCCGGTGCCCCAGGCTTTGAGGAGATCGAGCGCCTCGGCGCCGCGCACCTCGCCGATGGGGATGCGATCGGGGCGCAGACGCAGCGACGAGCGAACGAGATCGGACAGCGAGACCACGCCATCCTTCGTCCGCATGGCGACGAGGTTGGGCGCGGCGCATTGCAGCTCGCGCGTGTCCTCGATCAGAACGATGCGGTCGCCGGTCGTGGCGACTTCGGCGAGCAGCGCGTTGACCAGCGTGGTCTTGCCGGTGCCGGTGCCGCCCGCCACGAGGATGTTGGCGCGTGCCGCCACGCCGTCGCGCAGCGCCTCGGCCTGGCGGCCGGACATGATCCTCGCCGCGACATAATCGTCGAGCGTGAACACGGCAACGGCGGGCTTGCGGATCGCGAAGGCGGGCGCGGCGACGACGGGCGGCAGCACGCCCTCGAACCGCTCGCCGCCTTCCGGTAGCTCGGCCGAGACGCGGGGGTTGCGCGCGTGAACCTCGACGCCGACATGATGCGCAACGAGGCGGACGATCCGCTCGCCATCGGCGGCGGCCAGCGTCATGCCGGTGTCGCCGATACCTTCGCCGAGCCGATCGACCCACAGCCGACCGTCCGGGTTCAGCATCACCTCGATCACGGTCGCGTCGTCGAGCCATGCCGCGATCGACGGCCCCAGCGCGGTGCGCAGCATCCGCGCGCCGCGTGCCCTGGCTTCGGAACGGATTGGCTGGACAGTCAAGAAACGGCCCCTGATTTGAGCCGGGCGAACCGCCGTCCGGCCTCAGGGGCACATCAAGAGAACCGCAAAACCAGTGGGAGCAACATCTAAGTCTAGGCGTAGTAGAGGCGGCGGCAAATAAGTGTCGAAGGCGGAATCAAGTTCGCCGACCGAGCAGATCAGCAGCCGTCGATGTCCTGTTTCCGATTATGGATGGACGTGTCCGCATCCGAGTCGGCCGAACCGTTTGGTGCAGCGGAATATCGCCGCGATCAAATCTCACTCAAGCTCCGGCCCGACTTCCGATCCGATGTCCTGCGGTATCTCATCGAGCAGACTCTTGCCGCTGGCGTAGCGCCGCCCGAGGGTCTCGACGAACCCTTCGTAGCGTTTGCGGCCCTTCACCTGGGCGGCGGCTTGATCCTCGTCGGGCAGCGGCGGCGTCACGGACAGCCAGAAGCGCACGAACAGCGCCAGCGCCTCGGTTGTGAGGCCAGTATTACGTTCGAGCCGCTGCACCTGGCGAGTCAGCCGGTCGAGCCGGCGCGCGAATGCGGCTTCGAGCCGGTCGGAGCCGTCCGGCGACAGATACGAAGCCACCGCCGCCTCGACGATCGCGGAGCGCGAGATGCGCCGCCGGATCGCCAGTTCGTCAATCTGCTTCGCAAGCGTCGGCGGAAAATAGACATTGAGCCTGACACGCACTGCCCGGCTCCTACATTTCGAGGCCATCGCCGGGATCGAGCGACGCCTGACGCGCGATCCCGCGCATCTGCTGGCGCCGGACGGCGGCGTGCCGCGCCGCATCCTCCGGCTCGTCATCGACGACGGAAAACTCCTGCGCGGGCGGCCGCGTGTCGGTCGTCTCCTTCACGATGGCGACATGATCGGGCAGCTCGGGTTCGCGGCGCAGGCCACCATTGGCGCCATCCTCCTGCTCACGCGCGATCCGGGCGAGCGCCTGTTCGTCGGCCTGCGCGACGCGGCCGGTCCAGTCGTCGGCGCGTGGCGTCGAGGGCGCCGGCGCGGGCGGCGGCGCGATCCGCGCCATGAACCGCGCATCCTGATAATAGCGTGCCTTCTTCGCGCGCACCGGATGGACGCCCGTCACCATGACGATCTCGTCGTCGGGCGGGAGCTGCATGACCTCGCCGGGGGTGAGGAGCTGGCGCGCCGTCTCCGAACGCGAGACCATCAGATGTCCGAGCCAGGGCGAGAGCCGGTGGCCGGCATAGTTCTTCATCGCGCGCATCTCGGTCGCGGTGCCAAGCGCATCCGAAACCCGCTTAGCCGTCCGCTCATCGTTCGTGGCGAAGCTGACGCGCACATGGCAATTGTCGAGGATCGCGTTGTTCGGCCCATAGGCTTTCTCGATCTGGTTGAGCGACTGCGCGATCAGGAACGCCTTGAGGCCGTAACCCGCCATGAAGGCCAGCGCGGACTCGAAGAAGTCGAGCCGACCCAGCGCCGGAAATTCGTCGAGCATCAGCAGCACGCGATGGCGGTTGCCTTTCGGGTTCAGCTCCTCGGTGAGCCTGCGGCCGATCTGGTTGAGGATCAGGCGGATGAGCGGCTTGGTCCGGCTGATGTCGCTCGGCGGCACGACGAGGTAGAGCGTCACCGGCCGGTCGCCCTTGACCAGATCCGATATACGCCACTGGCAGGTGCGGGTGACGGAGGCCACCACCGGATCGCGATAGAGGCCGAGGAACGACATGGCGGTGGACAGCACGCCCGACCGCTCGTTGTCGCTCTTGTTGAGCAACTCGCGCGCGGCGCTGGCAATCACCGGATGCACACCCGCCTCGCCGAGATGGGGCGTCGCCATCATCGCGGCGAGCGTCTGCTCGATCGCGCGACCAGGATCGGACAGGAAGGCGGCGACGCCGGCCAGCGTCTTGTCGGACTCCGCATAGAGGACGTGGAGGATCGCGCCGACCAGCAGCGCATGGCTGGTCTTCTCCCAGTGGTTTCGTTTCTCCAACGACCCTTCCGGGTCGACCAGCACGTCGGCGACGTTCTGCACGTCGCGTACTTCCCACTCGCCACGCCGCACTTCCAGCAGCGGATTGTAGGCCGCGGAGCCTGCATTGGTCGGGTCGAACAGCAACACCCGGCCGTGCCGCGCGCGGAAGCCGGCGGTAAGCGTCCAGTTCTCGCCCTTGATGTCATGGACGATCGCCGAGCCCGGCCAGGTCAGCAGGGAAGGCACCACGAGGCCGACGCCCTTGCCGCTGCGGGTCGGCGCGAAGCACAGCACATGCTCAGGGCCGTCGTGGCGCAGATAATGGACGCCGAGCTTGCCGAGCATCACGCCGTCCGCCCCGAGCAGCCCGGCGGTCCTGACCTCGCGCAACGTCGCCCAGCGGGCCGAGCCGTAGGTTTCGGCATTCTTCGCCTCGCGCGCGCGCCAGACCGACATGCCAATGGCGACGATGATCGCAACCAAGCTGCCGGAGGCGGCGATCAGCGCGCCCTTCTCGAAAATCCTCGGCGCATAGGCGTCGAAGGCGAACCACCACCAGAAGAAGGCCGGCGGCGCATAGACGGGATAGCCCAGCGCGATGAACCACGGCCGGCCGAGTTCGGGTTGGTAGGCGAGAGCGGCCGCCGTCCATTGCGTCGCGCTCCAGATCGAGACCAGCACGATCAGGAACACCGCGGCGATCTGGCCCCACAGGATTTTGGTGGCAGGCATCATGTATCTCCTTCGGAAAGTCAGAGGCCGAGGCCGCGCTTGCGGCCGAGGGACCAGTCGATGCCCCCGCCCTCGCGCATGACGCCCGCGACCTGACGGCCGAGCTGGCGTTCGAGGCCCGGCGACCAGGGCACGAGGCTGAACCCGAGCCCATCATCGATCATGGCGAAGCGGCCGGAGGCGAGCGTGAGGCGCTGGCGGTATTCGCCCGCCACCTTCGCGCCTGCCGCGACGGGCCGATATGTCCGCCCGGTCCTGCCGGCGATCTCGGCGCCCGCCGCGTCGAGGTCGCGGCGGCGGAGCGTGTCGAGCAGGCCGCGCTCGAAAGCGACTCGCTCGCCATAGCGGCGGGCCAGCCCCTCGCGGACCAGATGGTCTACACGGCCGACCATCGCCCGCTTCACCCCCGCGCCGAAGCCCGCGTCGGCGATGCCGGCACCGCGCTCGATCAGCCGATGGTCGAGCCAGGTCGCGCCGCGCGCCCGAACCTGGGCGGAAAGATCGAGATCGGAGCGCGTGGCGAGGGTCAGCGTCGGCGCCGGAGCGTTCGGCCGGCTCACGGCGCGCAGCTCGACGATGCCGCCGATCGGCGCGCCATGCTCCAGCGCTTCGAGGCCGGGGAAGCGCACATGGTGAGTGCGCCCGTCCGTGCCGTCGATCACGGCATAGGCGGTGCCCGCCACCTCATCGTGCAGCCCCTTGTCGATCAGCCGGCCGACGATCGGCCGGGCCGGCGCACCGCCGACGATCTCATAGCTGTCGAGCGGTCGCTGCTGGCCGTGATCCTGAAGGGCCTTGCCCATCGTGCGGATGATGTCGCCCCGCGTGCCCAGCTCGCGCAGACGGTCCCGCGCGTCCGCCGCCATCGCCCACTGGCCGGGCTCGGCCTCCGCCGCGAGGCCCATCGTTTCGAGGTGCTGGAGGCGGCCGATCATCAGGCGGCGGAGACGGGGATCGTCGGGGCCGGGATGATCGGCGCGCAGATCGATGACACCCAGCTCGTCGGCGGAACGCCAGATCTCGGCATCGAGCCGCGTCCAGCGCTCGGCCGTCACCTCGCGTTCCAGCCCGCGCTCGATCTCGTGCTCGGGCTTCGGACCCAACTCCGCGAACGCCAGTTCCTCGGCGCGTGAGCGCAGGTTGTGACTGATATATTCGCGGGACATGCGAAGGTCGGCGCCCTGGTCGTCCACGCCGCGCACCAGAAGATGGACATGCGGATTGTCGGTGTTCCAGTGATCGACCGCCACCCATTCGAGCCGGGTGCCGAGATCGGCTTCCATCTGGCGGACGAGATCGCGGGTATATTCGCGCAGGTCCGACAGCTCGGTCGCGTCCTCGGGCGAGACGATGATCCTGAAATGATGCCGGTCGTCCTTGCACCGCTCGGCGAAGGCGCGATCGTCGGTGCGATCGGTATCCGCCCCGAACATATGGGTCGGCGATCCGTCGCGGGTGACGCCCTCGCGCTTGAGATATGCGAGGTGCGCCGAGAGCGGCGCCATCCGCCCGCGCTGGACAACCGGCAGCACCTTGACGGCGACCCGCCGGCCCGGCGTGAACAGGCGGCTGCGCGCGAAGGCGGTCCGGCCCCGGCCGAAATTCGATTGCCCCCGCCGGGCGGTGGCTGACCAGCCGTGGCGGCGGCTCATGCCCGACTTGGCCGCGGCGCGCAGCACCTCGGCGATCAGGCCGCGCGTATTGCGCGAGGCGGAAACGCTGCGGCGAACCTTGCCCGGCCGGATGCGGAACTCCCCGTCTTCGCTCACGGCAGCACCGTTTCGCGGGCAATAAGGCCGGTGGCACTGCGATTTCCTTTGAAATTGCTGGTCTTTTTCTTCCGAGCGGCACGCTCGCCGACCGGCGCACCCGCGCCAAATCGCTGAAAGACAAGGGCTTTCAGGGAATTTGGGGTGCGGCTTGTATCTTGCCCTCCCTTTTTACTGCTTCTTTCTGCCTTCCTGACCCCTTTCACCTTCGAGCCAGGCACCGTGAAAATGCGGGCGGTCATGGTGCGTCGGCCTCCCTCCGGTCGGTGGTTGGCGCGCGGCCCGACAGCGGCGATGCAGCAGCGGACTGGATGACGAAGAGCGGGTCGGGGGGCACGTCATTCGCGGTGGCAATGCGCTGTCGGGACGTTCCCGATGTGTCGTCGGTGCGGGTCGATGTCGCGGCCGGAGCATCCGACCGCGTGCCGACGAATAGCGGCGCGCGTGTCCAGGCAAGCGGATCGGGCGCTGGCTCGGCGACATCCCGGCCGCCCGTCACGTCGCCGAGTTGCGCGACATACGCCACGGTCTCGGCCGGCAACGGACGGCGCCGCGCAAGCCAGTCGTCATAGCGCCCCGGTCCCGCATTATAAGCCGCCAGCATCGCCGCCGGATTGCCGTAGCGGTCGAGCATCAGGCGCAGGAAGGCCGCGCCCGCGACGATGTTGTCATGTGCGTCGAACGGATCGACGCCCAACCCGTAGCGCGCCCGCATCGCCGCCCATGTCGCTGGCATGACCTGCATCAGCCCCATCGCGCCAGCCGGCGACACGGCGCGCGGATTACCCCGGCTTTCCACGCGGATCACCGCCCATATCCACGCTTCGGGGAACCCGAACCGTTGCGCTGCCTCGCTGATGAACGCAGCGACCGGGGCCGTCGCCGTGCCCGCGGGCGGCACGTCCTCCGCGGCGGCAAGGGCGGGCGGCGACGCGAGGACGAGCGCCGCGACGGTCACATGACAGGCGAGCCGATGCATCGGCTCAGCCCTTCTTGTCCGGCGCGATCGGCCAGTTCCAGACCAGATGGTGGAGATCGCCGCGACTGGCCGTCAGCAGCATCGCGTCGATCGGCCGGGGACAGAGCGGGCCGTCGATCGACACCGCGACGTGGAAGCCGCCCGGTCCGCCGAGCCGGCTCCATGCTGCGCCGATCGGCAAGCCTTCGGCGCTGTCGCCGAGATGGACACGCCAGCCAGGCGCATCCTCGCCCTCGCGCGGATCGATCGGCACAAGGCAGAGCGGCATGTCGATGCCGAGTGTCTGGAGACGCCCTTGCCAGGCGCCGCGAACGTGGCCGAAAACGCCGATGGTGATGGTGTTCATGGGTATGCCTCGCGTTTGCGGTGGGGATGAGAGAGGCCGAGGGCGGTCGCCACTCAGCTCCGGTCGTCGCGCGACCGGAGGCGTTTCCACGTCAGGCGCAGCGCCCGTCCCTTATCGTCGGCGCGGAACAACACCGGGCGGAATGGCGCCGGAAAGAGCGGGCTGTCGATCTCCAGTGCGATGTAGTCGCCCGCGCGCTCGCCGACGCGCTTCCAGCCGCCACCGATGTCGGGGCCGTCCTCTTCGTCTAGGTGAACGCGGTAATCGGGCACGTTGTCGGCATCGCCCGGATCGAGCGCGACGAGGACGATACTCTCGTCGATGCCGAACAGCCGGATGCGGCCGGCATAGCCGTTATCGGTGGGTTCGAGGGTGTTCATCGGCATGGCCGATCTCCTTTTCGCGGGGGGTGAAGCCGTCGGGATCGCCGCGAAGGCCGTGCCAGCGCAGCGGCGCGCCCGGTGCATCTTGGGTGAGGATCGGCGTGGCGCGGCCGAGCAGCGCGGCGGTCGGCAGCGCGCCGAAATAGCGGCCGTCGAAGCTGTCGCGGACGGACGGATTCAGCAGGAAGATGTCGCCACGCCCGAGTGTCCAGCAGCCGTGCCAGACCGGCAGCGCACGGCCGTGGCTGTCGCGATCTAGCGCGGTCGCGACAACGCGGCCATCGACGCGGATGCTGTCGCCGTTGCGGCAGACACGCTGGCCGCCGCGCGCCGCGACATGTTTCAGGAGCGGCACACCAACCGGCAGGTATCGTCGCTCCGCCATCCATGCCGCCAGTCGTGCCGGCGGCGCGGCGACGACCAGTTCGCCGATCGCGGGTGTGCGGACGGCGTGCAGCACATAAAGACCGATCGGCGCGCTGGCGCTGGCATTCCAGATCAGACGCGGGCGCGGCGCGACGAGCGCGACCGTGACGAAAAGCCCGGCAAACAACTCGGCCGCGAGCGCCGTCACCAATGTGTAGCCGAGGCGCGTCATCCCTCGATCTCCCGGCGACGGAGCCATGCCTTGTGACGCTCCATCGTGTAGGGTCGCGACGGCTGGCCAGCGGCGATGCGGTTGTGAACATGCCGCCAGTGATCGGGCGCAGCGTCGCAGGGATCGACGCCGGCCGCCTCCACCGCGTCGATCGCGGCAAGCACTTGGGCGACCTTGGGCCAGCCCTCGATGTGCAGCAGCATGTCGCCGCCCGGCCGCACGAACGGCAGCGTCGTGTAAGCCTCATCCGGCGCGACCGCGCGTAGCACATCGATACGCGAGACGATCGTGCCGTAGTCGTTCGCCATCCATCGGACGAAGGCGAAGATGGCGCCCGGCCGGAAGCCCACCACGCGGGTCCGGCGCGTGACGATGCGATCCTGCGCGATGCGCCCAAAGCGTATCCAATGCTCGAACTTCTTCTCGATCCAGGTCAACTCGACCTCGGTGAAGGGCTTGGCGGACGCCACCGGCATGGCCCCGGCCGGTGCGCCGACGGGTGTGTCGTCATTCATCGTTCGTCTCCGGGGACAGCGAGGGAGGTTCGCCCGAACACAGGATCGAGCGCGGCTTCGGCGCGCGTGATCGCGCGGCCGATGGCGTTGAAGATTGGCGGAGGAACGGCGTCGCCGAACGCCTCGACGATCAGGCTGGCCGCAGACGCCCGCTCGCCATCGCCATCGCCATCGCCAGGCACCATACCCATGCGAACCGCCCGTGATTGCAAGGGCGCCAGCGAAGGGATAGCAGTATAGCGTAGTAGAAACGGCGGCAGTGTCGCTCTCCGCGCGAAGGCTCGCGACGAATTTTCCACAGCGCGCAACGCCGTTAGCAAGAATACGAAGTATTCTTCTCTATTAGCATAGTTAGAGGAGACGCGATTCCGTGAACGATTCCACGGGTTTGCGAGGGAATGAAATTCCCGATAGTCCGACTCCGGCATTACCGATAGTCCGAACCTCGCCATTACCGATAGTCCGAGTCCGATCATGACTTATCCACAGGATGGAGGCGCAGGCAGCGCATCGCGCGCTCGAGCGGGTCTTCGGGGATGGCGACGAAGGACAGGCGCGCGCGTCCGAAGGCGCTTTCCAGGCCGAGCCGGTAGCCCGGCAGTGGCTGGCGTCCGACGATCGCGCGCAGATCGAACGCGAATTTGGGCAGCGGGGACAGAACCCCGGATTTGAGGTGGAGATGGGAGACATCGAAGGACCAGCCGTTCGCCTGCCGCCCGCCGTGCTTGCGCACGATGCGGTAAAGCCACCGCTCAAGACCACCGGTGAGATCGAAATAAGCCCGGTCGATGGTGAGGACGAGGCTCTGATCGAGCACGCCCGCATAGAACCAGTCGGGCAGGATCAGTTCGAGGCCGAGCGGGCGACCGTTGCCATCGAGCCGCTCCTGCCACTCGTTGATCCACGAGAAGCGGTGGCGGCGGCGCTGGTGCTGCTGGCGGATCGAGGTGGCAATGGTGGTCGATTGCAGGCGATCGAGCGCGGCCTTGAGCCGCTCGTAGCTCGCCTTGCCGGTGCCGCGCCGCGTGAAGGTCAGGATTTCATGCGGGGTGGCCGCCATCAGCCGTGACGTGGGCTTGCCGGCGTCGCGCGCGGCGACGATCTGGCTTGCCGCCCATATCAGCACGTCGGCGTCCCAGATCGTCGCCATGCCATGATCGAGCACCGCCTCGACCGAGATCCATGTGGCGCCCATGCGGAAGTCGATCGGCTCGACCCGCTTCGACTTGGCCAGGCTGAAGAAGGGCCAGGCCATCAGATCCTGTGCGTCACGCGGGGCGATGCCTTGTCCCATCGACGGGAACAGCGTGAGCTGGGCGCGCTCGCCGTCATGGGTTCCGCCTTTGGGGGAAGCCGACCTGCTCATGGCCGCACCGGAGGCGGTTCGGGCAGACGCCGGGGCATGAGGTCGTCCTGCCCCGGATCGGAGGTCGAATATTTGGTGCCGCGATCGGCCCATGCCTGAAGATCATCGACGGTATAGACGACGCGGCCGCCGAGGCGCCGATAGGCCGGCCCGGTGCCGAAATAGCGATGCTTCTCCAGCGTTCGGCCGGACAGGCCGAGGAAGCGCGCGGCCTCGGGCGTGCGCAGCAGGCGCGGCGGCAGATTCTGGGGATTTCCGTTCGGCTTCGGCATCCGGCGGCTCCTGCGGGTGTCACGGCGGCAGGAGGCGAAAATGGCAAAGGAACGACGGCGGGGTGGAGTTCGAAGATATGCGGGCACGGATGTGACCACCCTTGCGCGATCCGATGTGCCGGGCGGTCGCCGGCCCGCCTTGTCTTGCGGCCGGGGACCCCGGATAAGCGGGCGATGAGTGCCAGCTACCGTTTCGAGAAAGCCGCCGCGATGCGCGCGGAGGCGAGCCGCGAACAGCTTCCGCAGCGCCGCCGCCTGCACGAAGTATCGGCGGAGCGCTGGGACGAGATGGGCCGTCAGGCGCAGGAGACGGAACGGCAGACCGTCGTCAACGCCGAGGAGCGCCGCCTTCGGCCCTATCACCAGACGCTGCGGGAGGGTGTCGCCGCCGGTTGATCCCGTGGCTTGTGGTCAGCGGATGCGCAGCAGCTTGAGGTAATCCCGATTCATCGTGCGCTCGGCATCGCGCACGAGTCGCACCACGGCGGATCGGGCGGAGCAGACCTTCCATTGCGTGGCCGGCAACCGCGCGGCCTTGTCATGGCCGAAGGCGGCGGCGATCTCGCGGTGGCTCGCGCCGGCAAGCCGCATGTCGAGAGCGCGCAGCATCCGGTCGAGCCGGTCGCGGCGCTGCGCGGTCAACGGCCAGCCACGCGGTTGCGCGCCAGATCGCCGGCCGAGCAGCCGACGATAGAAGCGCAGCAGGCTGATGATCCGCGTCTCGAAATCCGGGTCCAGCGGCACGAACGCCCCGAGCGGCTGGCCGGGCGCGGCGTCGCGTATCCAGAGGCGGTGTTCGCCTTCGGCGTCCGCAAGAATGACGTGCCGTCCATCGGGACCGCAAAGGTCGGCCAGCAGCGGACTGAGCGCGACCGGGTCAACCGGCCGGGCGCTGGGGAATGCGTCTGGTGAGGCGACCAGGACAATCGTAGTGGCGACAAGCTCGGGCCGCCAGCACAGCGGTCCGGCAAGCTGGGAGGGCGCATAGGCGAAAGGATAACCCCCATCGGCGAGCGAGCGCTGCATGGGCAGCGTCCTCGCTCACCGTGCCGGCTGCGATCCGGCGTAGCATGGTGTCGTAGTCGATCCGATACCGGCGGTTGCGGCGCAGGAACTCGGCGGCGAACTCCGGGCGTCCGTGGGCGTCCGGTTCATCGCCGGCCGCGCGCGAACGCCACCCTGGACGTGGTGGCATCGGCATCCTCCCTTTCAGCCTGCGGTCAGGCTCGGGTCGGACAGGATTCAGGAAAGAGCAGCTTGTCGGATAGTGCGAAGGAAGCATCACCGTAGAGCGAAAGATATGGTTTAGAATGTTTCACCAATTACTTGACTGAAGACTGCGCGTCTATTCTGGTTCATTTTGGACCATTCAGTGGAGGCGTGGTCCCAACAGCCATGCGTAACCGACTTCGGTCATCCAGCGGGCGCGGGCCAGATGGCTGTCATGCACGACCTGCGCCCGCTCCGGCTCGCATGTGGGATCGATTCCGAAGATGATCGAGACCGCCTCGCGCCAGTCGGCACCCTCGGCATCGGCGTCGAGCAGGCGCAGATAATCGGACAGATGCGCCTCGTCATAGCCGGTGAGGTGCGGCTTGTCGGGAGGACGATCGTCGAACTTCCTGCCGGCTGTCACTGACGATCTCCGATAGTTGCCTTTCAACCGCATCACCCAGGGTCTCTGTCCGTGCCCGCAAATCCGCCTCGCCACACGCGGATTCAGCATCACGGGTGCCGCCCGAAAGCTGCGTCTGCGGTGCGCCCCCGCAAACATCTCTCCTGACCCTGATCGGGGAGTTGGAAAACCGAGAATACCACGGTCCCTGTGACCTTTAGTTCGGAGAACCTGTTGCATACGTCACAGGCTCCCCGACCATGCGGTCAAGGAAGGCGGTGCCGTCACGGTCGGCGCCGAACCGGATATTCAGGGGTTTCCACGCCCCAGGCCGCCGCGTAGCGGCCCGGTCCCTTCATAGGACAGCGTGACGATTTTGACCACTCCCTACCCGCGAGCCGGGCATAGCCCGGCGAACTCGCTTGTTCATCGCGGT
>JAYRJH010000444.1:0-2338 GCA_041906415.1 Sphingomonas sp.
GGACGCAGCCGTCGAACTGGCCTTTCTTGCACACGGGATAATCCGCCTTGGGCGCGGGCGGAGGGAAGGCGACGTCGGGAGCGGGGGCCTGCTTGAAGACCACCGGGGAACCCGGCTCGGGCGTGCCCTGCAACGCCGGGGCGCTCGGCTGATAACCGCCAGGCGTCGGCGCCTGCTGATCCTGTGCGAACGCGGGGGCGGCAACCAGCACCGCAGCCGCCAGAATGTAAGACTTCATGCGGAAAACTCCTGTCAGGAAACGCACTTCGCGTCATGAATACGCGCCCACCCAACGCACGAGGCGGCGGTTGGCTCCATCGTTTCGGTAGCGATTCTTTATTCTCCCGAATCCAGCGCATAGCCCGCCGAACGGACGGTGCGGATGATGTCCGGCTGGTCGCCCTCGTTGATCGCCTTGCGCAGGCGGCGGATATGCACGTCCACCGTGCGGCTTTCGATATCGCTGTCGTGGCCCCATACGCTGTCCAGCAGCCGCTCGCGCGAGAAGACGTGGCCGGGATGCTCGAGGAAGTGCTTGAGCAGGCGGAACTCGGTGGGGCCTAGCGGGATCATCCGCCCGCCGCGCCGCACCTTGTGGCCCACCGTATCCATCTCCAGATCGGCGTAGGTGAGCATCTCCCCCGCCAGCGCCGGCCGCACGCGGCGCAGCACCGCGCCGACGCGCGCGACCAGCTCGCGGGGGCTGAACGGCTTGGTCACGTAATCGTCCGCGCCCGTCTCCAGCCCGCGCACGCGATCCTCCTCCTCTCCGCGCGCGGTGAGCATGATGATCGGCACGTTCTGGGTCTCGCTCGCGCGGCGCAGGCGGCGGCAGACCTCGATGCCGGAGATGCCCTCCACCATCCAGTCCAGCAGGACGATATCGGGCACCTTCTCCCTGGCGAGCAGCAGCGCTTCCTCGCCGTCGATCGTGTGCGCGACGTCGAAATCCTCGCGCCTGAAATGCCAGATGAGCAGTTCGGCGAGGGCGGCGTCGTCCTCGACCAGAAGCATATGCGCGCGGGCCATCAGTCGTTCACCCTTTCTCGATCGCCAAGCCGGGTTCCGGTGGCGGCAAAATAGACCATTTCGGCGACGTTGGTCGCGTGATCGCCGATCCTCTCCAGGTTCTTGGCGACGAACAGCAGGTGCGCGACCTGGCTGATCGTGCGCGGATTCTCGACCATGTAGGTTACGAGCGTGCGGAAGATGCTGTCGTAGAAATCGTCGAGCGCATCGTCGCGGCGGCAGACCGCCATCGCCAGCTCGGCATCGCGCGCGGCGAAGGCGTCGAGCACGTCGTGCACCATGCCGGACGCCATGCGCGCCATCGCGGGGATGACGGAGAGCGGCTCGATCCGGTTTTCGCCCTCGATCAGCGGCACGCGTTTCGCGATGTTCTTGGCATAATCCCCGATCCGCTCCACCACGCCGGCGATCTTTAGCGCGGCCACCACCTCGCGCAGGTCGTTCGCCATCGGCGCGCGCAGCGCGATGATGCGGACGGCGGCGCGCTCCACCTCCAGCTCCAGCGCGTCGAGCGCGCGATCGCCTTCCCGCACGCGGCGCGCGAGGTCGAGGTCGCCGCGTTGCAGCGCCGTCATGGCATCGGCGATCGCCTGTTCCGCGATGCCGCCCATCTGGCCGATCAGGCCGCGAAGCTCGCCGATGTCGAGGTCGAAAGCCTTGACGGTATGTTCGTGTCCTGTCGCCATCGTCTTCCCGTCAGCCGTAGCGGCCGGTGATATAGTCGCGCGTCCTGTCCTCGCGCGGGTTGGTGAAGATGTCGGACGTGTCGCCATATTCGACGAGCCGGCCGAGGTGGAAAAAGGCGGTCTTCTGGCTGACGCGCGCGGCCTGCTGCATGTTGTGCGTGACGATCACGATCGCGTAGCGGCCGCGCAATTCGTGGATCAGCTCCTCGATCCGCGCGGTGGCGATCGGATCGAGCGCGGAGCAAGGCTCGTCCATCAGGATCACCTCCGGCTCCACCGCGATCGCGCGGGCGACGCACAGCCTTTGCTGCTGCCCGCCGGAAAGCGTGGTGCCGCTGTCGCCGAGCCGGTCCTTCACCTCGCTCCACAGGCCGGCGCGGGCGAGCGCTTCCTCCACGATCCGCTCCAGATCGGCCTTGCCCTTCGCCAGCCCGTGGATGCGCGGGCCATAAGCGACATTCTCGAAGATCGACTTGGGGAAAGGGTTCGGCTTCTGGAACACCATGCCGACGCGCGCGCGAAGCTGCACCACGTCCATGTCGCGGGCGTAGATATCCTCTCCGTCCAGCCGGATCTCGCCCTCCACGCGCGCGGACGCCACGGTGTCGTTCATGCGGTTGAGC
>JAYRJH010000445.1:0-2335 GCA_041906415.1 Sphingomonas sp.
AGAGCATACCAGCGGATGGCGAAGGGCCCGATCTGGATCAGCGTCGGGTCGATGTTCGGGAAGGGAATGGCGAAGAACATTCTGTGTGCGACTCAGCGATAGGGGGCGTCGGCGTTGGACAGGTAATTCCGGACATAATCCGCGACGCCGTCCTCGAGCGCCGTGGCCGCGCGCGTGAAGCCCGCGGCGCGCAGCCGGTCGAGCCGGGCCTCGGTGAAATACTGGTATTTCCCGCGCAGGTCGTCCGGCATGGCGATGAAGCGGATGTCCGCATTGCGCCCCAGCGCCGCGTAGATCGCGCGCACCAGGTCCAGGAAGGTGCGCGCAGTGCCGGAGCCGATGTTGAAGATGCCGCTCGTCCCAGGGTTCACGGCGAGCCACAGCATCGCCGCCACGCAATCGTCCACATGCACGAAATCGCGCTTCTGCTCGCCATCCGCGATGCCCTCGCGGTCGGAGGCGAAGAGCGTCGCCGCCTCGCCCCGCATGATCTCGGCGAATTTATGCGCGACGACCGACTGCATGCGGCCCTTGTGGTGCTCGTTCGGGCCATAGACGTTGAAGAAGCGCAGGCCCGCCCAGTGCGGCGGCGCCGGGCGGCCCAGTGCCAGCATCTGCGCGACGCGCCGGTCGAAGGCGAGCTTGGACCAGCCATAGAGGTTGAGCGGCCTGAGCTTCGCCAGCGCCTCCGGCCGCATGTCGTCGTCGAAGCCGAGGCTGCCATCGCCATAGGTCGCGGCGGAGCTCGCATAGATGAAGGGCACCCGCCGCTCCGCGCACCAGTCCCACAGGCGCTGGGACAGCGCGATGTTGGTCCGCGCCACCAGGTCGCCGTCGGTCTCGGTCGTCGCGCTGATCGCGCCCATGTGGAAGACCGTCTCCACCTTCGGCGCGCGGGCCAGAAAGGCATCCAGCTCCTCAGGGGGCACGATGCCGGCGATGGTGTGGTGCGCCAGGTTGCGCCATTTCAGCCCTTGCCGGAGCCGGTCCACCACCATCACCTCGGCGCCTTGCGCGGCCAGGGCGGCGACCAGGTTCGAGCCGATGAACCCGGCCCCGCCGGTGACGATGTGCATGAAGCGTGGTCCCGATGCCGCTTGTGCCAGGGCGGCGCCGGGTATAGGGCGCCGGGCGAGGGGGCGGCAAGGCGCCGGCCCCACCCCATATGGGCTCAAGGTTCAGCCAGGGAGCATCGCGGCATGGACGATGGCAGGGGCACCCGCCCGGGCGGCAAGCTGTTCGACGACCTGGCGGGCGTCGCCGGCGGCGCCTTTTCGGCACTCGCCGGACTCAGGCAGGAGATGGAGACCATGGCCCGCTCCCAGGCGGATCTGATGATCCAGCGCCTGGATCTGGTGAAGCGGGAGGATCTGGACGCCGCCATGGAACTCGCCCGCCGCGCGGTCGAGAAGATCGAGGCGCTGGAGACGCGGCTGGCTGCCGTCGAGGCCAAGCTCGGTCCGCAGCCTCCCGTCGCCGTTGACGATAGGGACATGGCTTCAAGCGGAAACTGAGCTCGTCCGCGCAAGTTGAAGAGGCTTGCCGACCGATTCCGCACCTGCGTAGTCTAGTTCTCGTGGCTGCCGGGCCGATTCGCCCCAGGATGTTGGGGCGGGGAGGGGGGATCGGCGGCTGAACGGGACGGAGGTGCCACCATGTCCGCCTCAGTGCAGCTGGACTTCGCTGAAAAGCCCGGCAATCCGCTCGATGTTCTCGAACAGATCGTCTCCGCCAATGAGTGGGCCTTCGAGCGCCGCTCGGATGGGGAGATGGCGGCCGAGGCGCCGGGCAAATGGTGCGACTACGGGCTCTATTTCTCCTGGTCGCCCGAGATCAGCGCCATGCATTTCTCCTGCGCCTTCGACATGAAGGTGCCGGCGGCGCAGCGCGACAAGCTGTTCGAATTGCTGGCGCTTGCAAACGAGAAGCTCTGGATCGGCCATTTCGGCATCGAGAGCGACGACGGCGTGCCGGTGTTCCGCCATTCCGTGCTGCTCCGCGGCGCCCCCGGCGCCAGCGCGGAGAGCCTGGAGGACATGGTGGATATCGCGGTCACCGAGTGCGAGCGCTTCTTCCCCGCCTTCCAGTTCGTGCTGTGGGGCGGCAAGTCCCCGGCCGATGCGCTGCAGGCGGCCATGCTGGACTGCGTCGGCGAAGCCTGACGACCTCACCCTCCCCTGCGAAGCGGGGGAGGGCCGGGGTGGGGGCATGCCAAGACCGGCCTCATACCACCGGTCGAATGCTTCGACCGTTGGTATTCATCTTTGCTGACCCTCATGCGCCGGGCGCAAACCTCCGGTTTGCTTGGCTCGCCGGACCACCGGCGGATCGGCAC
>JAYRJH010000446.1:0-2334 GCA_041906415.1 Sphingomonas sp.
CGAGCGACCGCTGCATGTAGCTCGGACCCCAGCCGGTCACCGCATAGCCGACCAGCGAGGTGATCGTCATTCCGGCGATCAGATGCCGCGCCGGTGCGTTGTTCCAGATGGAGGCGATGCCCTGCCCCAGCGACGGCATCTCATGCGACGCGCCAGCCTCATGCCCGTCGGACATGCCGCGCGGCGGCTCGATCACGAACAGGCGGACGAACAGCGCGAGGAGCAGGCCCGGAAGGCCCACGACCATCATCGCCGCGCGCCAGCCGTGCGCGCTCGCCACCACGCCGCCGATCGCCATCCCCACGCCGCCGCCCAAGAGCACGCCGAGCGAGTAGATCGCCATGGCGCTGGCGCGTTTTTCCGGAGGATAGAGGTCCGCGATGATCGAATGGCTCGGCGGGCCGGAGCCTGCCTCGCCCACGCCCACGCCGATCCGCGCGAGCATCAACTGCACGAAGCTCTGCGCCATGCCGCAAGCCGCCGTCGCCCCGCTCCACAAGGCGAGGCTTATCGCGACGATGTTGCGGCGGTTGGCACGGTCGGCGAAACGCGCCACCGGGATGCCGAGCGTGGCGTAGAAGATCGCGAAGACCAGCCCTGAAAGCAGCCCCAGTTGCGTGTCACTCAGCTTAAGGTCGGCCTTGATCGGCTCAAGCAGGATCGCGAGGATCTGCCGGTCCATGAAACTGAAAAAATATGTGAGCGTCAGCAGGGCGAGCGTCAGCGCGCGGCCCCGTGCTGTGATTGATCCGCCCATGGCCCTCTCCCTCGCTCCCGATCGAGGCTATCGCCGCGGAACCTCTTATGCGATTGCAAAAACGCCGGGCAATGTTTTGAAACAATTGCCCGGCGCGTTCGTCATCAATAGCCGTTGAGCCGCCCGAAATGGTCGCGATGCCACGATGCGGTGCCCCACATGGTTTCCAGCACGGCGGCGCGCTTCATGTAGAGGCCGGCGTCGAACTCGTCGGTCATGCCGACGCCGCCGTGAAGCTGGATCATCTCGCGGCTGACGAGGTGCAGCGTGTCGCTCGCAACGGCCTTGGCGAGGCTGACGGCCTGATCGACGTCGGACCGGCCCGCGTCGATCGCCTCCAGCGCGCCTTCCGTCACCGAGCGCATCAGCTCCAGCTCGGTCAGCATCTTCGCCATGCGATGCTGGAGCGCCTGGAAGGTGGAGAGCACCTGCCCGAACTGCACGCGCTGCTTCAGATAGTCGAGCGTCTGCTGAAAGGCGCTTTCCGCCATGCCCAGCATTTCCGCGCAGGCGACGGCGGCGGCGCGGTCGGCGATCGCCTGGGTCAGCGCGGTGTCGCCCAGCTTCTCGGCCGGCGCATCCTTGAAGGCGACGTCGGCATGGCTGCGGCTGTCCGCCATCTTGCGCGACGAAACGGTGACACCCTCGCCCTTCGCCACCAGATACAGGCCGTCGGTCGCCGCGACGACGAACACGTCCGCGCCGTCGCCTTCCGCCACGAACTTCTTCGTTCCGCTCAGCTTGCCGCCGGAGACGGTGGCCGCGATCTTGCGGTCGTGGATCGGGCCTTCGTCGATCGCCAGCGTCGCCACCGCCTCGCCCGTGGCGAGCTTCGGCAGCCATTCGCCCTTGGCCTTGTCCGACGAACCCATCACGATCGCGCTGGCCGCGACGGCGGTGGAGGCGAGCGGCGATACCGCGAGGTTGCGGCCGAGTTGCTCCACCACGAGGCCCAGCGAGAGATAGCCGAACGCCGATCCGCCGAATTCCTCCGGAATGACGATCCCGGCCCAGCCCATGCCGCCGATCGCGCCCCAGGCTTCCGTGTCATAGCCCTTGGCGGGCGCCGCATCGCGCAGCTTGCGGAAAGCGGTGACCGGGCTTTCGTTGTCAGCCCATTCGCGCGCCATGTCGCGCAGCATCACCTGTTCTTCGTTCAATACCGCCATGTCATTTCCCTTCCCGAGAATTACCGGGGAGGAGGGCATCTGACGCACCCTCCTCCACCCGGCCCTCTCCAGACGCGCCGGCCGCCGGCCGTCCGCGCCCAACCGTGCGACTATTGGTGATCGAGCATCCCGAGGATACGCTTGGCGATCACGTTGTTCTGGATCTCGCTGGAGCCGCCGTAGATCGACACGGCCTTGCCCCACAGCCAGCTCCGCGTCTGCTCCAGCTCCTGCCTGGTGAAGCCCTCGCCTTCCCAGCCGAGGCCCTGCATCCCCATAATCTCCACGTTCAGCTCCGCGCGATCCTGCGTGATGCGCGCGCCGACGTTCTTCATGATGCTGGTCGCCGCCGACGGCCCGGCGTTGCCCTTCGCCTCCAGCGCGGCGCGGCGGAGCGTGAGCGCGAAG
>JAYRJH010000447.1:0-2299 GCA_041906415.1 Sphingomonas sp.
CGCACATCCTGCCCGACGGCAGCCATCTGTCGCAGCGCGAGACGGCGATCGTGCTGGAGCGCACCGGCCTCTCCCCGCTCGGCCCGCTCGCCTGCAACACCGGCGCGCCGGACGAGGGCAACATGTATCTGCTCGGCAAGGTCGGCAGCCCGGAGATAAAGGAACGCTTCCTGAAGCCGCTGGTCGAGGGCCGCGCGCGCTCCGCCTTCTTCATGACGGAGCCGGCGGTCGACGGCGGCGCGGGATCGGACCCGTCGATGATGCTCACCACCTGCCGGCCCGACGGCAATCACTGGGTGATCGACGGGCGCAAGGCGTTCATCACCGGCGCGGACGGCGCGAAGGTCGGCATCGTCATGGCGAAGGCCGAGGAGGGCGCGTGCATGTTCCTGGTCGACCTGCCCGATCCCGCGATCACGATCGAGCGCGTGCCGAACACGATCGACAGCTCCATGCCCGGCGGCCACGCCACGATCCGCATCGACAATCTGCGCGTGCCCGCGGACCAGATGCTGGGCAATGCCGGCGACGGCTTCAAATATGCGCAGATCCGCCTGTCGCCCGCGCGCCTCTCCCACTGCATGCGCTGGCATGGCGCGTGCGTCCGCGCGAACGAGATCGCGACCGACTATGCCTGCCGCCGCCACGCCTTCGGCAAAACCCTGATCGATCACGAGGGCGTGGGCTTCATGCTCGCGGAGAACCTCATCGACCTGAAGCAGGCCGAGCTGATGATCGACTGGTGCGCGGGCGTGCTCGACACCGGCGAGCTGGGCACGGCGGAAAGCTCGATGGCCAAGGTGGCGGTGTCGGAGGCGCTGATGCGCATCGCGGACCGTTGCGTGCAGGTGATGGGCGGCAGCGGCGTCACCGGCGACACGATTGTGGAGCAGGTGTTCCGCGAGGTCCGCGCCTTCCGCATCTACGACGGGCCGACCGAGGTCCACAAATGGAGCCTCGCCAAGAAGATCAAGCGCGAGTGGAAGGCGGCGCAGGGGGCGTGACGCCCCCGCCCCGGCCGGCCGTCTTCAGCAGCCGCCGGCCGCCTTGTCCGCGCACGCGTCCCAGCCGCCGCCGATCGCCTGCACCAGCGCGATCGCGGCGGTCTGCTGGTTTATCACCGCCTGGATCTGTGTCTGCCGCGCGCTGAGCGAGGCGGTCTGCGCGACGATCACCTGCGAATAATCGACGATGCCCGCCTTATACTGGTTGTTGGCGATCCCCTCCGCCTTCACCGCCGCGTCGGCGGCGTCGGCGCGGCTTTTCGTCACATCGGCATAGACGCGGATCGCGGCGAGATTGTCCTCCACCTGCTGGAATGCGGTGAGCACCGTCTGGCGATAATTGGCCGCCGCCTGATCGAATTGCGCGCGCGCCTGAAGCACCTGCCCGTGCCGGGCGCCGAAATCGAGGAGCGTCATCACCCCGTTCAGCCCGAAGGACCACAGGCTGGTCGCGGCGGAGAAAAGCTGGCTCACCGCGCCGCCGCTCGTGCCCCCGTTACCCGACAGGGTGAGCGAGGGGAAATAGGCCGCGCGCTGGATGCCGATATTGGCGTTGGCCGCCGCCACGCGCCGCTCCGCGCCCGCGATATCGGGCCTACGCTGCAACAGGGTGGAGGGCACGATACCCGGCACCGCCGGCACCACCGGCTTCCACTCGACGGAGGGAAGCGAGAAGGTGGAGGGATTCTCCCCCGCCAGCACCGCGATGGCGTGTTCCAGCGCCGCGCGCTGGCGATCGAGATCCTGTCGCGTGGCGATGGCGTTCGACAGCGAGGTCTGCGCTTCGTAGACGTCCGACCGCGCGGCGGTGCCCGCCTTGTATTTGTTGTTCGTGATGGTCAGCGCGCGCCGATAGTCCGCGATCGTGCGGTCGAGCAGCACGATCTGCGCATCGATGCCGCGCAATTCCACGTAATTGGTCGCAAGCTCGCCCTGCGCGGAAAGCGTGGCGTTGGCGAGATCGCCCTCGCTCGCCTGCGCGTTCGCCTTCGCCTGGCTCACCGCATTGCCGAGCCTGCCCCACAGGTCCGGCTCCCAGCTCGAGCCGATGCTGAGCGAGAAGCGCGAGCCGGAGCTGGTGACGGTGTTGCTGGAGCTGACGCTGGAGGCCTGCCCCCCGGTGAAGCTGCCCGAATGCTGCCCGCTCGCGCTGCCGGTGATCGAGGGGAACAGCGACGAGCGCTGCACCATCACCAGCGCGCGCGCCGCCTGATAGGCCGCGCGATACGAGGCGACGTTCTGGTTCGTCACCACCACCTTGCGCTGCAGCGCGTCGAGCGCGGGATCGTCGAACA
>JAYRJH010000448.1:0-2295 GCA_041906415.1 Sphingomonas sp.
AGAGGCACCACCATATCTGGAGCGCGTCGCGTCAAGCAGCATAGATGCCGTGTCGACGAAGAATTCGCGCGGATTTCACGGCGCCTGGGCGCTTGCGGTTCGACTCAGTGACGGAATGGAAGGCTGGGTGCCCTTCAGCCGCAATCCGCGGAGCGGAGGAGGCATCAGGGCTTATTGTTGGTTGATGTGAGGGCGATGCGAAGATTCGCCTTTGACACGCCGCAGATGGTGGCATGCCCCGCGTCCAGCGCGATACTTCGTGGCGCGCGGGCATCGGCACCAGGTAGCGAAGGAGACGCGCAACGCTGCGGGGCAAACTGACAGGGCTCGCCGCCAAAGAGGCTATGATCACGGCGTCGCTTCTGCCGGCCGATCCCTCATTCGGCTCCCCGAGATCCTCAACGTCGCCGCTGCGCCCAGCACCTCGGCGACCGCAGCCGGACGACATCGAGGAGGCAAGGCTGAGGCGGCTCAAGGGCTCGCCGCCGGGCGTGTACGCGTCGAGGTTCCATGGCATCCCCAGGGGGGCGCAGGTGACCGGGCGGGATCGCGCTTCGCGGCTGGATGCCATCAAAGTCCTGCGGCGAGAACCATCAACCGGCGCGGCGCAAAAAGCACCATCGAAGCTGCGCGTCAGGCAGCGCCCAAATCCCACGACGCGCGGAGCGCGCATCGGCTTTCAGGCGGAGCAGCGCCGGATCATGCTGTAGCGCCGGAACACCCAAGCGGAGCCTCGTCGAACCAGCTCGGCATTCACGTCCACCGCGCCGACGAAGACCCGACCGACAGTGCGACCATATCGATCCGTATCGCGCACTTCGATCCGCGCATCGCGCCCGAACGCCAGATCCGAGAGCGACTGACGCGCACGATCGCCATAGGGCTGACCGCGCTCGGGCGTGTCGATATCGGACAAGCGAATGCGGATCTCTTCGCGCCGCACGGAAAGCAAGGTCAGCGTGTCACCGTCGGTGATGCCAACCACCCGCCCACGAAGTTCTGCCGCCCCAACGGTCTGGGCGTAGAGAAGCGCGAGACCGGTGAGTAGGATCTGGAGCCATGCTGTAAGGCTGTGGGGGCGCCTGAAGTTCATGATCGAGAGCATCCTCCTGGCGCCGTTGAGATCATGTGAATGCCGCGGCTGTGTGGTACCGGCAAGGCGCGGCCGCATGGGTGCGGCAGCGAGTCCGCCTTAGATCACCGTGCTCTCATCGTGATCGCATGACGTTGACGGCGCTTGGCGTGCGACGCCACGAGTGTCAGGGTGATTTCCGTGGCAACCACGGAGGACGTCGGGTATGGGCCGCAAGCGAGCTTCAAGTGAACCGAAACGCGTTCCTGGCCGCAAACCTGGTCCTGCGCAGCGCGACGAGTATCTGCGCATCTGGGATGCCGTCGACGACGATCGCCGCAAGGTCCTGATCTTCTTTGCGCGCGGCATCGCCCAGGATGCGGGCCTCGTGCCGCCGAACACGCCGCTGCTGATGACGGATCGGGTGTTCTAACGGGTCAGGGAAGCCTGCGCTTTCGTCCGGCGATGGACAGCGTCGCCGCGCCCAGGTCGAAGGTGGCGGGCGAGATGTTCCTGGCCATGACGCGCACCGTGTTGTTGGACCAAGCCGTTGCGTCGAGTTCGATGAAGCGCGTCGCCGAGGCGAGCGCGGCATGGGCGAGATCCCCCTGCCGCGCACCGTTGATAGTGACGTCGAGCAGGCTGGTCGCGCCGGGGGCGAGGCTCGGCAGATCCCACGCCACCTCCGCCGCGAACTTCCGCTGCCCAACCGGCAGCGCCGGCGTGCCGCAGAGCAGGGCCGGCGTGGCCTCGGGCAGCCCATACAGCCGCACCGCCTCGACTTCGATCTGTCCGTCGAAGCCGACGATGCCGATCTGGGCAAAGGCTACCGCAGGCCCGAGCCGCACCGTCATGCGCTTGTTCAGCGAGGCGTCGGCCATGGCCGCGCCGCCGGTCCAGGCCTTGGACGGCACGTTCCACAGCAGCGTGGTGATGGAGGCGAGCGCATCGCCGGCGAGGTTCTCCCGGACATTCATCGCCGCGTCGAAGCAGCGCACGGAGATCCGGCCGCCATCCGCGCCGCCGACGAGGGAATGGACCAGGGCGAACTCCTTCACTTGCCCGCACTCCACCACGAAAGTGAGTCCCCGCTGTGCAGCAAGCAGCAAGCCGCGGGAGGTCGGCGTAATGTCGTCCAGCCCGTTGAAGGACAGCCCGGCGAGGGTGGCGGCCAGAGGACTGCATGGTTGTTGAGCCGCTTATGCGTGATCGATCGGCGTTGA
>JAYRJH010000449.1:0-2294 GCA_041906415.1 Sphingomonas sp.
TTTCAGGGAACCGATGCGCAGCGAACCGTCCGCTGGCGATGGCAAGGGCGTGGGCGATGACTGGGCCGCCGGCTCGCCGCCAGCAGCGGCGTCCGCAGGGGCATCCGGCGTGACCGCATCCAGGAAGTCGGCGGACGGCACGAAATAGAGCGAACCGGTCACGGCCCGGCTGACATCGAGCAGCCGGTCGTAATTGCCGGGCGGCTGCCCGATGAACATATTGTCGAGCATCCGCTCGATCCGGCCGGGCGAACGCGCATAGCCGATGAAATAGGTGCCGAACTCTCCCGTGCCGATCTCGCCGAACGGCATGTTGTCGCGCAGGATCTGCAACTGTTCGCCATCCTCCTCGATATTGGTGAGGACGTTGTGCGCGAAGCTCGGCTTGTCCGCGTCGAGCAGCTCGATGTCCGAAAGCTTCTGGCGCCCGATGATCTTCTCCTGCCGCTCGACGGGGATCGCATTCCACTTCGCCAGATCATGGAGATATTTCTGCGTCACCACATAGCTGCCGCCGGCGAAATCCGGATCTTCCGGCCCGATCACCGTGGCATCGATCGCCGCCTGATCGACAGGATTCTCCGTGCCGTCGACGAACCCCAACAGGTCGCGATCGTCGAAATAGCGAAAGCCGTGCACCTCGTCCGTCACCGATCCAGACCCGGCAAGGCGCAACATGATCTGGGCGCCCAGCTCGAAACAAAGGTCCGGCCGGGCGGCGCGGATATGGAACAGCAGGTCGCCCGGAGTCGAGGGAGCATGATGCACGCCGTGGATCTCGCGGAACGCATGCAGCTCCCGGGGCCGTGGCGCGCCGAACAGCCGATCCCAGGCATCCGAGCCGATTCCCATGATGCAGGACAACCCGCCATCGGCCGCCCGGAAGCCGACGCCGCGCACCAGCGAGGACAGATCCGCGCAAAGCCCTCGCACCGCGGCTTCCGCCTCGCTCCCGGCGTTCATGCTCACAATCAGGAAGATGGCGGCGCGGGTCAGCCGGGCATCGACGGCCTGCGAACGCGCGGTGACCTTTTGAGAAACTGTGGTGGGCACGCCGGCTCCTTGGCTTCGGGTTGCATCGCGTCCGCGATCTACATCGGATGCGCTTATAAGATTTCGCGCCCGTTCCGACCAGCACGTCACGACCGACGAACGGATATTCTTCGAAGGCGGATTTCGGACCGGCTATAACGACCCCGGAACATTTGTTATCGAAGCCCGCCCCCGATTCTGATGGTGGTTCCGGCGCCGTCTGCGAGACGGGGCCGGAACCGATGCTTGCCAAGGATTCTTCATGACCCAGCTCCGCCTCGTCGCCGCCTGCGCCGCCATCGCCGCCACCCTGACGATCGGCGGCGCATCTTCCTCGCAGATGCGCACTGGTTATCTCACGCCCGGCGAGTTCGACGTGACGGCGGCGCTGGAACCCGCGCCGCGCCGTGGCGACCCGCGCTTCGATACCGATCGCAAGATCTTCCGCGCGACCCGCAAGCTGGAGGGAACCCCGCGCTGGCAGTTGGCGACCAACGACGCGAAGCTCACCGTTCCGGCGTTGCTCGACGATTTCAGCTGTGCCGTCGGCATGCGATTGACGCCTGAAAACGCGCCCAAGCTGGTAGCACTGGTCACGAAGGCAGCGATCGACACGGGCGGCCAGACCGCCCGCGCGAAGGAGATGTTCCAGCGCAACCGGCCCTTCCTGTTCGACCGGGGTAATATATGCCAGCCCAAGTCCGAATTGTTCGACAAGCGCCACGATCGGATGAGCTACGATTACCCCTCAGGCCATACGACATGGGGCTGGACCTGGGCGCTGATCCTGACGGCGGCGGTGCCGGATCGCGCTCAGCAGATTCTGGCGCGCGGCCGCGCCTATGGCGACAGCCGTTTCGTTTGCGGGGCGCATAATGAAAGCGCGGTCGAGGCCGGCATGCAGTCCGCCGGCGCGACAATGGCGGTGATATCGGCCAAGGCCGCCTATCAGGCCGATCTCGCCGGAGTGCGCGACGAGCTTGCCGCTCTGCGCGCCAGCGGCGAGCCGCCCGCGCGGGACTGCGCGGCGGAATCCGCGCTGATCGCGGAACGGGTGATGCCGAAGCTCGACAGCGCCCGCCGATAATCGACCGGGGAGACAGCCGCCCGATCATCCGCATCAGGCGGGAAGCAAGGAGTTGCCGGCGTTCGATCCATGCCCGACAAGGGCACGGATCGAACGCCGGACAGTCTTCACTTCAATAAAAGCGGATATTGTCGACCTCGAAAGTCATCTTCTCGCCGGCCGCGCGTGCGCCGCC
>JAYRJH010000018.1:0-16471 GCA_041906415.1 Sphingomonas sp.
GTCACCGAATCTCCCGTCCCGCGCAACCCCATGAACATCAGCACCAGCAGCATCGACGCGGGCAGCGAGAGGAAGATCACGCGCAGATAGGCCAGCGCGGAGCCAAAGGCTTCCGGCGGCGTGGCGAGCGCGTTGAGGATCGTCGGCGCGAAAATCCAGCCGAGCGTCGCCACGACGATCGCGCTTCCCGCCACCAGCCCGATCGCCGATCCGAAGGCGCGCCGGGCGGAATCGAGATCGCGTCGCCCCCAGCTTTGCCCCACCATGATCGTCGCCGCCATGCCGAAGCCGAACACCGCGCCGAACAGCAGGAACATGATGATATTGGCGTTGGAGGTGGCCGCCAGCGCCCCCTCCCCCAGGAAGCGGCCGACCCACATGGCGTTGATCGAGCCGTTCAGCGACTGGAGGATATTGGAGGCGAGCGTGGGCAACGCGAACATCAGCAGGGCCGAACCGATCGGCCCGCTGGTCAGGACATGCTCATGCCCATGGGGATGTCCCGGCGGTGCGGCGGCGGACGATCCCTGGGCTTCATCCGCTTCCGACACTTGTCACCCTTCCCTGCTGCGGCGGAGCCCATAGCCCGCCGCGCTTCATCCGTCACCCCAGCCGCGCCAGCGCCGCCGCGAGCCGCTCGGCCTCCGCCGCCTTGTCGGCGTGGTCGGCGCGCGCCTTTTCCACCGCTTCCGGTTTGGCGCGTTCGACGAAGCTCGGATTGCCGAGCCGGGCGGCGAGCGAATCGCGCTCCTTCTCCGCCCCCGCGATCGCCTTGGCGAGCCGCGCGCGTTCGGCGTCGAGGTCGATCACGTCGCCGAGGCCGAGCCGATACGTCGCTTCGTCCACCACCACCTGCGCGCTGCCGCCGGAAACCGCGCCCGGCTCGATCCGCGCGAGGCGGGCGATGGTGGCGGCGTTGCGCTCCAGCCGCGCCTGCGTCTCCGCATTCCCATCCGCCACCGCATAGGGCAATCGCGCGCCGGGCGGGACGTTCAGCTCGGTGCGGCTGGAGCGCACCTCGCCGATCAGCCGGATCAGCCAGTCCACCTCGCTCGCCGCCGCCGGATCGATCGCCCGCGCATCCGCCATCGGCCATTGCGCGACGATCAGTTCATGCGCGCGGGGGCTGAGCGCGTGCCACAATTCCTCGGTGATGAACGGCATGAACGGGTGGAGCACGACCAGCACCTGATCGAGCACCCAGCCCGCCACGGCGCGCGTCTCGTCATCGATCTGGCCCTTGATGAGTTCGAGATACCAGTCGCAGAACTGGCTCCACACGAAATGATAGATGGCGTTGGCCGCCGCGTCGAAACGCAGCTCCGCCAGTGCGAGATCGACCGACTGGATCGCCTTCACGCACTCGCCGACGATCCACTTGTTGACCGCCGCATTGGCCGCCGGCGGCTCTAGCGTGGACGATCCGCCGATGCCATTGGCCTGACAGAAGCGGCTGGCGTTCCACAGCTTCGTCGCGAAGTTGCGATAGCCCTCGACACGCTTCTCATCCATCTTGATGTCGCGGCCCTGGCTCTCCATCGCCGCCATGAAGAAGCGCAGCGCATCCGCGCCATATTTGTCGATCAGGCCGAGCGGATCGACGGTGTTGCCCTTGGACTTGGACATTTTCGCGCCGTCCGCCGCGCGGACCAGCCCGTGCAGGTAGAGCGTGCGGAACGGCACGTCCTTCATGAAGTGGATGCCCTGCATCATCATGCGGGCGTCCCAGAAGAACAGGATGTCGAAGCCGGAAATCAGCACGTCGTTGGGATAGCGCCCGGCCAGCTTGGGATCGGCGTTCTCCGGCCAGCCCATCGTCGCGAACGGCCAGAGCGCCGAGGAGAACCATGTGTCGAGCACATCGGGATCCTGCCGCAGCGCGACGCCCTCGCCGGCCTGCGCCTGTGCCTCCGCCTCGCTTTCCGCCACGAAGATGCGGCCGTCTTCCGCGAACCACGCCGGGATGCGGTGCCCCCACCACAATTGCCGCGAGACGCACCACGGCTGGATGTTCTCCATCCAGTTGAAATATGTCTTTTCCCAGGTCTTCGGCACGATGCGCGTCTTGCCGGACGTGACCGCCTCGATCGCCGGTTTCGCCAGCGTCGCGGCGTCGACATACCATTGGTTGGTCAGCCACGGCTCGATCACCTCGCCGGAGCGGTCGCCATAGGGCGTCTGGATCACGCGATCCTCGACACGCTCCAGGAAGCCCTCCGCCTCCAGCCGCTCGACCACCTGCCTGCGCGCCCAAAAGCGATCCATGCCCAGCAGGTCTGCCGGGATCAGCCCGTCCGCCGTCTGCGTCACCTGCGCCTTGGTATCGAGCATGTTGAGCATGTCGCGCGCCTCGATCCCGGCGCGGCGGCCGACCTCGAAATCGTTGAAATCATGGCCCGGCGTAATCTTCACCGCGCCGGAACCGAGTTCCGGATCGGCATGCTCGTCGGCGATGATCGGGATCAGCCGGCCGGTGATCGGCAGCTTCACGCGTCTGCCGATCAGCGCTTTGTAACGCTCGTCCTCCGGGTTCACCGCCACGGCCATGTCGGCCAGCATCGTCTCCGGCCGCGTCGTGGCGACCGAGATGAAGCCGCTGCCGTCCTCCAGCGGATAGCGCAGGTGCCAGAACTTGCCCTGCACCTCGCGCGTTTCCACCTCAAGATCGCTGATCGCGGTGCCGAGGCCAGGATCCCAGTTCACGAGGCGCTTGTCGCGATAGATCAGGCCCTGTTTGTGCAGGTCCACGAACACCTTCAGCACCGCCTTGCTGAAGCCCTCGTCCATCGTGAAGCGCTCGTTCGCCCAGTCCATCGAGCAGCCGAGCCGGCGGAGCTGGCGCGTGATCGCGCCGCCGCTCTCCGCCTTCCATTCCCACACCTTCGCGACGAATTCCTCGGTGCGTTTCTGCTGGCGCTCGTTGAGCTGGCGCTCCACCACCATGTGCGTCGCGATGCCGGCGTGGTCGGTGCCGACCACCCAGAGCGCGTCCTTGCCCTTCAGCCGCGCGTGGCGGACGAGGATGTCCTGCAACGTATTGTCGAGCGCGTGCCCGATATGCAGCGATCCGGTGACGTTGGGCGGCGGGTTGACGATCGTCCACGGCTCCGCGCCCGGCCGCTCCGGGTGGAACAGGCCATTGCCCTCCCAATGGGCATACCAGCGGGATTCGATTTCGGCGGGGTCGAAGGTCTTGGGCAGTTCGGTCATGCTCCCGGCTTTACCGGGGCAGGCCCAAAAGAAAAGCCGGCGCGAGAAAACGGGGCGGCCCCGCGAAGGGACCGCCCCGGGATACGCGCAACGACGGGAGCTTCAGATCGTGCGCGGATCGAACGTTCGCGGCGCGGGCGCTTGCGTCTTTACCGGAATCGTCCGGGCAACGGGCGCGGCCGGCGCGGCAACCTTCTCCATCGGCCGGGCCAGGCCCGTGCAGTCGCCGCTCTCCTGCCGCACGACCTTCGGCCGCTCACCCTGGCCATAGGAGGTCATCTGGAACGAGCGGATGCATCCGCCCTGTCCGGCGGTGCTGACGGAATAATAGCTGTAGCTCACGCCACCCGGCAGGGATTTCAGCGCCACCGGATCGAGCTTCCCGTCCGGCCGGAACGGGATGGCCGGCATGGCCGCCGCCCGATGCAGCATCAGCGCCGCCTGACGATCCATATCCGCGAACATCCGGTCGAACGCGGCGAACAGCGGATCGGCGGTGAAGGCAATTGGCGGCGCGATATGCCGGACGGGGGCGATCGCCACCACGGGCGGCGCTTCACCGATATAATGGATATGTTCGACCAACCCGTCCGGCAGAACCACGTTCAGCGTATGAACCCGCTCCGCCGCATAGGCCGTTCCAGCGATAAGCGCGGCGCCTACGCCAGCAAGCAACACATTGGAAACACGCACGATCAACCTCTCAAAAGAAACTGACAGAGCGTGTTCCCCATTACGCCGCGCAAGCTGAACGGGCGATGAAAGCAAGCGCTCAGCGCGCCTCTTTCCCCGTCCATTTATCCATCCACCCGATGACCTCGCGATACCATTGGCGGGAATTGCGCGGCTTCAGCACCCAATGGTTCTCGTTCGGATTCACCACCAGCCGCGACGGAATGTCGCGCCGCTGGAGCGCGGTGAAGGCGGCGATGCCCTGCGTATAGGGGATGCGGAAATCCTTCTCGCCGGTGATGACCAGCATCGGCGTCTTCCACTTGTCGACGTAATTCACCGGGTTCCATTTTTCGAACGCGGCCGGGTCTTCATAATAAGCCTTTCCGCCATGCTCCCATTCGTCGAACCAGAGCTCCTCGGTTTCATAGGCCATGGCGCGCGCATCGAACACGCCGTCATGCTGGACGATGCACTTGAAACGATCGGGCCAGCGGCCCTCGATCCAGTTCATCATATAGCCGCCATAGGAAGCGCCGAGCGCGCAGGCGTTGTCCGCATCGAGCCAGGCGAATTTCGCGGTCGCGGCGGCAAGACCCTTTTGCAGATCCTCCAGCGGCCAGCCGCCCCAATTGTTGCGGATCGCATCGGTGAAGCCTTGGCCATAGCCGGTCGAGCCATGGAAATCGACCGCGACCAGCCCATAGCCCGCGCCCGCGAACACCGCCGGGTTCCAGCGATAGGACCAGCTGTTGTTCGAAGATCCCTGCGGCCCGCCATGCACCATGAAGGCGATCGGCGCCTTGCCGGTCAGGCCATGCGGCTTCACCGCATAGCCCCACACCGTATCGCCGTTCGCGCCCGCGAAGCTGAAGCGCGTAACCTCCGGCATGTCGATTCCGGCAAGCTTCGCGGCGTTCACCGCGGTGAGCCGCTCAGGCGCGCCCCTGGCCGGGATGCGCCAGAAATCGTCCGGCGCGGTGAGGCTGTTCATCGTCACGATCACGCCGGCCGGCGTGGCGGAAACGAAGGAGACATTGCCCTGCTGCGTCAGCCGCGTCACCTTCCCGCTTTCCGCATCGACCCGCCACAGCGGGTTCTCCTGCACATCCTCCGCGGTGACGTAGAGCGATTTCGAATCGGGCGCCCATGCGATCGATCCGACCGAGCGATCCCAGTTCGCCGTGAGCGCGGAAACCTTTCCGCTCGCCAGATCGCGGACCATCAGCACCTGCCGGTCGGCCTCGTAGCCGGGGCGGCGCATCGCGAACCACGCCAGCTTGCGGCCATCGGGCGAGACGGCGGGCTGGTTGTCGGTCGCCTTGTTGTCGGCGGTGAGGTTCACTGGCGCGCTGCTTCCGTCCGCCGGCGCCGCGAAGATGTCGAGGTTGGTGGAAAGCGGCTCGATCCTTCCCGCCTCGCGCATCGCGAAATATACGGTGCGGCCGTCGCGGCTCCATGCGATCTCCTCGCCGCCGCCGGAGGGCTTTGAGGGCGTATCGCCCACGAGCGCGCCGACGATCGCCTTGCCGTTGCCCGGCGCGCCATCGGCGCCAAGCGGCAGCACGAACAATTGCGAGCGGGTGCCGTCCGCCCACGTATCCCAATGGCGGACGAAAAGCTGGTCGTAGGTCCGCGCCTCCCCGGCATTGGCGTCCTTCTTCGCCATCGCCGGCTCCAGCGAGGGCGCGCCGGGCAAGCGATCGGCCCAGACGACGATCCGGTCCCCGGTGGGCGCGACCTTGAAGCCGTTGAAGCCGCCCTTGAAATTCGTGAGCCTGCGCGGCGTGCCGCCGGTGACGGGGATCGCCCAGATCGCGTCCTCGCCGCCGCTGGCGGAGGAGAAATACACCATATCGCCCACGACCTGCGGGTCATTGCCCTCGGCCAGCAATTGCTCCGGCCGCGCGCCGCGTTTCGTCAGGTCGAGCCGCCAGAGGCCGAAATGCCCCTTGTTGGCGGCGAGGTCCGTCTCGCGTTGCGCCCAGACCAGCCATTTGCCGTCCGCCGAGGCGCCGGACTGCGCGATTCGCGACAGCGTCGTCACGTCATCGATGGTGAGCGGGCGCGCCGCTGCGGGAACGGCGACGGCGATGGCGAGCAGACTCGCGGCGGAAAGCGCTTTCATGGGCGGGAGATAGAGCAGATCGTAACGTCTGCTACAATCTCCCCCGCGTCAGTTTCCGGCGTTCGTGATCTTGGCGATCTCGCGCGCGACTATCGATTCGACCAGCGGCGGCAGGTTGGCGTCCAGCCATTCGCGCAGCATCGGGCGCAGCATCTCGCGCACCAGCCCCTCCAGCGTGCCGTCGCTGTCCGGCTCCGGCTTCACCAGCAGGCGCGACAAGGCATCCAGCGCGCCGCGCGTCGCCTGCGCGGTTTCCCGGGAGACGATCCCCTCCGCCTTCGGGGCGGGAGCGGCGGTCGCCGCCGGGAAGCTCGCCGGCGTCGCCGTTTCGGGCGGAGTCGGCATCGGGTGGCTCAGTTCCAGCACTTCCTCCGGCTCCTCTGCCGCGGGCGGCGGGGCGATCGGGGATACCGACGAGGGAACGGGCCGAATCGCGGCGCGGCGCGAACGCTGGGCGCTCTCCCCTTCCTCGGCGATGATCCGTTTGATCGAGGACAGGATGTCCTCCATCGACGGTTCGGCGGCAGCGTCCCCCATAAGCGATGTTCCAATCATCGGTTCGGTGCGTGCTCACCTGTGGTTAACCGGGCGTTCCTGTCAACAGGCGTGTCGAGTTCCGGGTCGAGCGGACGCGTCACCGTTGCGTCCTGCGCGGGCACTTTCGTGGTGGCCGGGGCGATCGCCGCCGGGTCCGGCGCGGCGCCGAAATCGGAGATGCGGTTCTTCACCGCATTGTAATTGTCCGCCGGATTGTAGAGCGGGCCGCCGTCCAGCCCAAGGTCGCGCGCCTCCGCCTTGCCCATCGCCGCCAGCAGGGCGAAGCCCGCGACATAGGCGTCGCGCCGCGCCGTCACCAGCGACACCTGGCTGTTGAGCAATTCCTGCTCCGCATTGAGGATATCGAGGATCGTGCGGTTGCCGACGCTGTTCTCCGCGCGCACGCCCTCCAGCGACAGCCGATTCGCGCTCACCGCCGTCTCGGAGGATTTGATGACCTCCATCGCCGAGCGCCACACGGCATAAGCGGAACGCGTCTGCGCGATCACCTGCCGTTCCGCGGCGGTGGTGTTCTCGATCGCCTGCGAGCGCAAAGCCTGCGCCTGGCGGATCTGCGCCGCCGGACGCCCGCCCTGGAAGATCGGCAGCGTCAGGTTGACGCCGATCGAGGTGGACGCCCCCGTCTGCCCCACGCCCAGCCCGGTGCCCGCGCCGAGCGTGCCGAGATAGCTGGTGAAATTCTCGCCCACGCCGATGCCCACGCTGGGCAGCCGGCTGGCCCGCGCCACCTTCACGTCATAGCGCGTGGCGTCGCGCTGGCGGCGGGTGGCGATGAGATCGGGATTGTCCTGCAACGCCACGTCCACCGCGACGTCGGGCGAATCGGGCAGGTTCGGCAGCGGCGGCGGCGGCTCGAGCGCGCCGGGGGCCTCGCCGACGAGCTGGACGTAATTCTCGCGGCTGGAGATCAGATTCGCCTGCGCGCCCTGCAACTGCGCGCGGGCGAGGCTCAACCGCGCCTCGGACTGGGCGACATCGGTGCGCGTCAGGTCGCCGACCTGGAACCGGTCCTGCGCCGCCTTCAGGTTGGTTTCCAGCACCTTCACGTTCTGCGCGTTCAGGCTGACGATCGCCTCGTCGCGCAGCACATTGTTATAAGCCGCGACGACATTGGTGAAGGTCGCCGCCTCTGTGCCGCGCAGCCCCGCCTGCCCGGCCTCAACGCGCGTCTCGGCCGCGCGGATCGAATTGCGCACCGCCCCGCCGGAATAGATCGGCACGCTGAGCTGCACGCCCCCCTGCGCCGCGCGCTCCGGGGTCGTGAAGGAATTGCCCGAGCGGATGACATTGTCCGTCACCGATGCGGTCGCCGACACGCCGGGCCGACCGGCCGCCTTGGCGAGCGGCACCGTCTCGTCGGTCGCCCGCTGCTGCGCGCGGCTGGCGGTGATCGTGGGATTGTCACGATAGGCCTTCGCCAGCGCATCGCGCAAAGTCTCGGCCGAGACGGGCGCCGCGAGAGTCGCGGCGAGCGCGATGATGGAGATCGGACGACCCAAGGCAGACCTCAGAAGCTGAATCCGCGCGGGCGAGCGAAGCCCGGCAGCACGACGGTTTCGATATCGGCGAAATCGGCGAGGCCGAAACCGCCGGCGGTGCGGCGGCCGCTCGCCAGCCGGGTGACGCCGCGATCGACCAGCCCGGAAACGATCCGCCCGCCATCGCGCAGTTGCGCCGCCAGCGCGGCCGGAAGTTCCTCCACCGCGCCGTCCACGATCAGCACGTCGTAAGGCGCGCCGGCCTCATGGCCCCGCTCCATCGGCCCCTCGACCACTTCCACCCCCGCGACGCCTTCCAACGCCTTGCGCGCGCGCGCGGCAAGATCGGCGTCGCTTTCCACCGCGACCACCTTGCTCACCAGCCTGGCCAGCACCGCCGCCGTATAGCCCGTCGCCGCGCCGATCAGCAGCACCTTGTCCTCCGGCCGGAGCCGCGCCTCGGTGAGCAGGCGGCCGGTCGCGATCGGCAGGTTCGCGGCGCGCCCGGCGCCCAGCGGCACCGCCGTGTCGCGATAGGCGAGCGGGGCCGCCTCCGACGGAACGAACGCCTCGCGCGCCACCGCCGCCATCGCGGC
Organism: Sphingomonas sp.; assembly: GCA_041906415.1. Taxonomy (GTDB): domain Bacteria; phylum Pseudomonadota; class Alphaproteobacteria; order Sphingomonadales; family Sphingomonadaceae; genus Sphingomonas. Next base: position 8,643 of record JAYRJH010000018.1, read on the forward strand.
CACGACGCGCGGATCGTTCACCGCGTTGGGACGCAGCTGGCTCGCCACCATCGCGGTGCGCATCGCCTCGAATTCATTCGCAAAGGAAGGGGTCGCCATCATCAACATGCCCTGTCGCACAACTGTTTTACTGTTGCAATACACTAATGCCTGCGGGCGGCTTGTATCCTGTCCCCGTCCCCACGCCAACTGCCCCCGTGGGATGAAAGTGAAGCGGCTCCCCACGCCTCGCGCTTGACACGGCGCGGCTGGCGACGCATCAGCCCGCCTCCCGCATATCGAGGCCCGATGGCGGAGTGGTGACGCAGAGGACTGCAAATCCTTGCACCCGGGTTCGATTCCCGGTCGGGCCTCCATCCTTCCCTTCGCACCCCTTCCCTTCGCGACATGGAGCGATCGGCCGCGCGAATCCGCGCGCCCGTTCCATGTTCACAGATATGCGAACGCCTCGCAATAGCCATTGCCCGACCCGCATCGAACGGCTAGGGAGCGCGCGTGACCGCTATGCTCCCCTCCTCCTCCACCCGGCCTCCGCGCAAGCGCTGGCGCGTCTGGTGGCTGAAGCAGCTCCATACCTGGCATTGGGTGAGCGCCGCGATCTCGCTGATCGGGATGCTGCTGTTCGCCATCACCGGAATCACGCTCAACCATGCCGCGACGATCAACGCCGCGCCGGTGACGAAACAGCTCGCGGGCGAGCTTCCGGCCCCGCTGCGCGCCGATCTGGCGCATCCGCGCGGGAACGACGCGCCGCTTCCCGCGCCCGTGGCGGCGGCGGTGAAGCAGGCGGTGGGCCTCGATCCGGCGAACCGCGCGGGCGAATGGTCCGACGGCGAAGTCTATGTCGCGATGCCGCGCCCCGGCGGGGACGGCTGGGTCAGCATCGACCGGGCAAGCGGCAGGATCACCGCCGAGACGACCGATCGCGGCTGGATTTCCTATCTCAACGATCTCCACAAGGGCCGCAACGCGGGCAATGCCTGGTTCTGGTTCATCGACGTGTTCGCCGCCGCCTGCATCCTGTTCACCGTCACCGGCCTGCTGCTGCTGCAGCTCCACGCCCGGCACCGCCCGTCGACCTGGCCGCTGGTTGGCGCGGGGCTGGCCATCCCGGCGCTGATCGCCATCCTACTGATCCATTGAGGGGATTTTCCATGCGTCCTGCCCTGATGCTCACCCTTGGCGGCGTGATCGCCGCGCCCGCCAGCGCGGGCACGATCACCGTCACCGTGCCGCGCCTGACGGTGGCGGAATATCACCGCCCCTATGTCGCGGTCTGGCTGGAGCCGGCGGGCGGCGGCGCGGCGCGCACGCTGGCCGTATGGTATGACGTGAAGAAGGGCGGCAACGAGCCGGGCACGAAATGGCTCTCGGACCTGCGCGCCTGGTGGCGCAAGGGCGGGCGCAGCCTGTCCATGCCCGCCAACGGCGTCTCCGGCGCCACGCGCGCGCCGGGCCAGCACCAGATTCCGCTGCCCGCGGACCTCAAGCCCGGCGCCTATGTGCTGAACGTGGAGGCCGCGCGGGAAACCGGCGGGCGGGAGCTTGTCTCGGTGCCGCTGACGGTGCCGGGCGCGAAGGGCCGCGCGAGCGGCAGCCACGAGCTCGGCGCGGTCGAGGTTCGCTGAATTCCAGGGGAGTGAAAGACATGAAGACGCTGACCACCCGCCTTCTCGCCGCCGCGGCCTTGCTGTCGCTGCCGGCCGGGCTTTCCGCGCATCGCATGTGGCTGCTGCCGTCGGGCACCGTCTTTTCCGGCACCGATAGCTGGGTGACGGTCGACAGCGCGGTTTCCAACGACCTGTTCTACGCCGATCACCAGCCGGGGCGTCTGGAGCCGATCAAGGTGTGGCAGCCGGACGGCACGCCGGGCCAGATCCAGAACGGCGCCACCGGCCGTTACCGCTCCGTGTTCGACGTGAAGCTCGACAAGCCGGGGACATGGAAGATCGGCAGCGAGATGACCGGCTTCATGGGCAGCTTCAAGGTGGACGGGCAGGAGAAGCGCATCGGCCGCCGCGGCCCGCCGCAGCCCGGCCAGCCGGCGCCGCTGACGATCAACGACATTCCCGCCAACGCGACCGACGTGAAGGTGACGGAAACGCTGAGCCGCAACGAGATCTTCGTCACGGCGGGCGAACCGACGACGACGGTGTTCAAGCCGACCGGCAAGGGGCTGGAATTCGCGCCCGTGACGCACCCCGACGAACTGGTCTCCGGCGAGCCGGCGCGTTTCCGCTTCCTGATCGACGGCAAGCCCGCCGCCGGCGTGAAGGTGACGGTGATTCCCGGCGGCAAGCGCTATCGCAACGCCGAGGGCGCGGTGGAGCTGACCACGGGCAATGACGGCGTGCTGACCGTCAACTGGCCCAATGCGGGCATGTATTGGCTCAACGCCAACGCGACCGACGCGAAGATCAGCAACCCCAGGGCGACCGAGCGCCGCATGAGCTACACCACCACGCTGGAGGTGATGACGCCCTGAGGCCGCGCATCGCGCTCCCGCCGGCGATCGATCCGGGCGTGCTCTCCGGGCATGACCGGACGGCCCCGATCGTAACGCTGGAAGGCGAGACGATGGGGACGCGCTGGCGCGTCCTCCTCGCCGCCCCGCGCGGGAGCGACATCGCCGCCGCCGGGCAGGCGATCGTGGCGCGGCTCGAAGGGCTGGTGGCGGAGATGAGCCATTGGGAGCAGGATTCCCTCCTCTCCCGCTTCAACCGCGCGCCGGCCGGCGAATGGGTGGCGCTGCCGCCGGACTTCGCGGCCGTGATGGCGCGCGCACTGGCGCGGGCGGAGGAGACCGGCGGCGCGTTCGATCCCGCGATCGGGCGGCTGGTGGACCTGTGGGGCTTCGGGCCGCCCGGCCCCCGCCCCGCACCAGATACGGCAGCGCTGGCGGAGGCGCGGTCGCTTTCCGGCTGGCGGCGGCTGGCGTGGGACGCCGACGCGCGGCGCCTGCGGCAACCCGGCGGCGCGGCGCTGGACCTGTCGGGGATCGCCAAGGGCCATGCGGCGGACGCGGTGGCGGACCTGCTCGCGGCGCGGGGCTTGCGTCATGCGCTGGTGGAAGTGGGCGGCGAACTGGCCGGACGCGGCATCCGTCCCGACGGAGAACCATGGTGGGTCGATCTGGAACCGACCGATCCGCCCCTGCGGATCGCACTCCACAATATCGCGGTCGCGACCTCCGGCCGCTATGTACGCGGCGATCACAATATCGATCCGCGAACCGGATGCCCGCCCGCCAATGACATGATCGCCGCCAGCGTCATCGCCCGAACCGCCGCCGAGGCGGACGGTTGGGCGAGCGCCTTGTGCGTGCTGGGCGGAGCGGCCGGCCTCGCGCTGGCCGAGCGGCACGGCATCGCCGCGCGGCTGATGACGCGCGACGGCGAGTTGCTCAGCGCCGCGCTGCGGGCGATGATCGACTGATCGTCAGACCAGCCGGCTCTGCTTCACCGCCGCCGCGATGAAGCTGGCGAACAGCGGGTGCGGATCGAACGGCTTGGACTTCAGCTCCGGGTGGAACTGCACGCCGATGAACCACGGATGGTCCGGCCGCTCGACGATCTCCGGCAACGTGCCGTCCGGCGACATGCCGGAGAAGACCAGCCCGCCCTGTTCCAGAATGTCGCGATAGCCCGTGTTCACCTCGTAGCGGTGGCGATGCCGCTCGCTGATCGTGGTGGAGCCGTAGATCGAGGAGACGCGGCTGTTGCCGCCCAGCGCGGCCTCATAGGCGCCGAGCCGCATCGTGCCGCCCATGTCGCCGCTCGCCTCGCGCTTCTCCAGCCCGTCGCGACCCATCCATTCGGTGATGAGGCCGACCACCGGCTCCCGCGTCGGGCCGAATTCGGTGGAGGAGGCGTCGGCGATCCCGCCAAGATCGCGCGCGCCCTCGATGCAGGCCATCTGCATGCCGAAGCAGATGCCGAAATAGGGAATCTCCCGCTCGCGCGCGAAGCGGACGCTGGCGATCTTGCCCTCCGCCCCGCGCTCCCCGAACGCACCGGGGACCAGGATCGCGTGGCACGGCTCCAGATGGGCGGCGATCTCCGCATCGTCGCCCTCGAACAATTCCGCGTCGATCCAGCGGATGTTCACCTTCACCCGATTCGCTATGCCGCCGTGCACCAGCGCCTCGTTGAGCGACTTGTAGGCGTCCTGAAGGCCGACATATTTGCCGACGACGCCCACCGTCACCTCGCCTTCCGGGTTGGTCAGGCGATCGACGATCTCGGTCCAGCGGGTCAGGTCCGGTGAGGAGGAAGGCGTGATGCCGAAAGCGCGCAGCACTTCCGAATCAAGGCCCTCCGCGTGATATTGCAGCGGCACGGCATAGATGCTCTTCGCGTCCAGCGCCGGGATCACCGCCGATTCGGGGACGTTGCAGAACAACGCGATCTTCGCCCGGTCGCCCGCCGGCAGCGGATGCTCGCAACGGCAGACCAGCACGTCCGGCTGCACGCCAAGCGCCGCCAGCTCGCGCACGGAATGTTGCGTCGGCTTGGTCTTAAGCTCGCCCGCGGCCGCGATATAGGGCACCAGCGTCACGTGGATCGAGATGGCGTTGCCGCGCCCCACCTCGTTCTTGAGCTGGCGAATCGCCTCGATGAACGGCAGCGACTCGATATCGCCCACGGTGCCGCCGATCTCGCACAGCACGAAATCGAGGTCGTCGGTGTCCGCCCGCGCGAAATCCTTGATCGCATCGGTGACGTGCGGGATCACCTGCACGGTCGCGCCCAGATAGTCGCCGCGCCGCTCGCGCTGGATGATCTGCTGATAGATCCGGCCGGAGGTGATGTTGTCGCTCTGCCGCGCGGCGACGCCGGTGAAGCGCTCGTAATGCCCCAGGTCGAGGTCCGTTTCCGCGCCGTCGTCGGTGACGTAGACCTCGCCGTGCTGATAGGGGCTCATCGTCCCCGGATCGACGTTGAGATAGGGATCGAACTTACGGATGCGCACGCGATAGCCGCGCGCCTGGAGCAGCGCCGCGAGGCTTGCCGCCATGAGACCCTTGCCGAGCGAGGAAACCACGCCGCCGGTGATGAAGATGAACCGCGTCATGGGAGAAAACGCTTAGCCCCGAACCAATGAAAACGACAAGCGCCCACAACCACGCGGGCGCGACGAAATTCCGCGATGAAACGAAAAAATACGGCTCAGCGCGCCAGCGGCACGCCGCCATTGTCCGCCGCGGGCGGCGGCGCCGGCTGTTGCGGCTGCTGCGCGGCCGGCGCGTTGACGGGCGCGCGCTGCAGCGACGTGTCCACCGAAGTGGAGCCGCGCGTAGCGGAGAGCGCCGCAAGCCCGATCGACATCAGCACGAACAGGGTGGCCAGCACCGCGGTCGCGCGCGTCAGGAAATCCGCGGCGCCGCGCGCGGACATCAGCCCCGCCGGGCTGCCGCCGCCGGTCAGCCCCCCGCCCTCGGACCGCTGCATCAGGATCACCGTCACCAGCGCGGCGGCTATGATGGCATGGACGACGAGGAGAAAGGTGAACATCTGGCTTCCGAAAATCAGGCCTGCTGGCGGACCGGCGGGGACATAGGCGAGCGCACCCGCAACATCAACCACCCCGCGAACGTCGCCGCGCGCGCCCGGCATGCGGTCCGGCGCGCCACATCGCAAATATCGCGGTGCGGCTGAAACCCCCCTTCGCCTCCAGCGTTGAACGCGCATGGCCCATCTGCCCCGGCATCATCGTATCGGATTACCCCAGTGCAGAGTCTCCCCACGCGCGTTTTGAGTTCATGGATGAATGCCCTGGTCGATTATGTGCGATCCGGCGAACCCGATCTCACCAATCGCCAGATGGCGCTCCTGATGTATGTCTATCTTAACCCCGGCCCGCATACGGTGCGCGGGCTTGCGCGGAATCTGAACGTGTCTAAGCCGGTCGTCACGCGCGCCTTGAACAGACTGGGGGCGCTCGGCTATCTGCGCCGGCAACGCGACGATAGCGACAAGCGCAATATCTTTGTCGCGCAGACATCCGAAGGGGCAGATTTTCTTGAGGAGTTCGGCCAACTCATCGGCGATGCAAGGCGATCGCCCGTCCGAAGCGGCATCGCCCCGCGCCTTCGCGCTGACGGGCCGTTCGCGCCCGCTCGATCCACGGACTAACGCCGTTCGCCCGGATATCGCCGACGTGCGGCTGGCTGAATATGTGTTCGCTCCCCATTATGCCGCCGCCGTGGAGCGGCGCGTGACCGCCGATACCGGGCTGCGCCTAGCCCGCGCGGCGGATGCGGAGGTGCTCGCCACGCTGAAGGCCGGCGAGCTGTTCGAGCTTCTGGACATAACCGGCGGAGACGGCTGGGGAATCGCCACCGCGCACGGGCTGGTCGGCTATGTCGACGCAAGCCGGCTGGGGGAGCCGGAATGAGCGCCGGCGTCTTCATCGACGGCGCCGTCGGCACCACCGGCCTCGAGATCCGCGAGCGGCTGGAGGGGCGCGACGGCCTCTCGCTGATCCTGCTGGACGAAGCTCGACGCAAGGACGTGGACGCGCGGCGCGAGGCGATCAACGATGCCGATTTCGTCATCCTCTGCCTGCCCGACGACGCCGCGCGCGAAGCGGTGGCGCTGGTCGACAATCCCCGCACCCGCGTGATCGACGCCTCCAGCGCGCATCGCGTAGCCGACGGGTGGACCTATGGTTTCCCCGAACTGGGCTTCGACGTGGCTGGCGCGCGATTCGTGTCGAATCCGGGCTGCTACCCCACGGGCTTCCTCGCCCTGGTCGCGCCGCTGGTGCGCGCCGGCCTGATCCCGGCGGACTGGCCGCTGACGGTCAATGCCGTCTCCGGCTATTCGGGCGGCGGCAAGTCGCTGATCGAGCGGTTCGAGGGCGATCCGACCCTGGCCTATCGCGATTACGGCTTCGGGCTGGCGCACAAGCATCTGCCGGAGATGCAGCGCCACGCCGGGCTGGCTCATGCGCCGGTCTTCGCGCCGATGGTGATCCGCGCGCTGCGCGGCATGGTGGTGGAGGTTCCCCTCCACCTCTCCGTCCTGCCCGCGCGGCCGGGACGCGGCGCGATCCTCGATACGCTCTCCGCCGCCTTCGCGGACAGCCCGATCGTCACCGTGCATGACGGGCAGCCCGACGAGCTGCTGGTGCGCGAGGGCGCGGCCGGTACCGACCGGCTGGACCTCTACGTCTTCGCCGGGCCGGGCGACGCGCAGGCGCGGCTGGTCGCCTGCCTCGACAATCTCGGCAAGGGTGCGTCCGGCGCGGCGGTGCAGAGCCTCAACCTGATGGCCGGGCTGGACCCGCTCGCCGGCCTGTCCCTTTGACCCCGCAGGGAGGAACGATGCAGCGCAGCCCGGTTTCGAAGCTTCTCCTGTTCGGCGCGACGGGCGATCTCTCGCAGCGGATGCTGCTGCCCTCGCTCTACGGCCTCCATGCCGACGGCCTGCTGCCGGAGGGGCTGACGATCACCGGCTCCGCGCGATCCGATCTGGACGACGCGGGCTTCCGCGCTTTCGCGCACAAGGCGCTGGACGAATTCCTCCCCGCCGACCGCAAGGACGAAAAGGCGCTGGCGGGCTTTCTGGATCGCCTGTTCTTCCAGCCGGTCGACCTGTCGAAGGCCGAGACGTTCCGCCCGCTGGCCGACAAGGTTGGGGATATTTCCGGGGGGCTGGCGATCTATCTCTCCACCGCGCCGTCGCTGTTCGAGCCGGCGGTAAAAGGCCTCGAATCCGTCGGGCTGGCGGGCGAGACGGTGCGGATCGGGCTGGAGAAGCCTCTCGGCTATGATCTCGAATCCAGCCGGGAGATCAACGACACGGTCGCGCAGGTCTTCCCCGAGG
>JAYRJH010000019.1:0-16418 GCA_041906415.1 Sphingomonas sp.
GCCGGCGACACCCTGAACAGCATACCGCCCGTCATGCCGCCTGGGCTGACGGCGGCGGAGGGCGCGTTCGAGCTGCTGCCCATCGCCGCGGTGATCGTCGGTTTCGACGGCGGGCGGATGATCCGCGAGATGCCGAACGGCCAGTTCCATCGGCTGGGGCTGGACGCGATCGTCGACGATATCGGCCCGCGCATCGCCGATTTCCTGGAAAGCGACGGCGCGCGCGCGGAATTCGCCTGGGATATCGGCGACGCGGTGGAGCGGCGGCATTTCACCGTGACGCTCGCCCGCGTCGGTTTCCGCGCGGAGCCGCGCTGCTTCGTCGCCTTCGTCGATCGGACGGGGGAATTGCGCACCGGGCAGAACCTGCGCCGCGAGATGACGATCGACGCGCTGACCGGCCTGCCCAATCGCGGCGGCTTCGGCGACATGCTCGAAACGGTGATCGCATCGGGCAACGCGCATTGCGCGGTGCTGGTGGTCGATCTCGATCGGTTCAGCCGGATCAACGCCTGTCTCGGCAGCATGGCGGGCGACGAACTGCTGATGGCGCTGGCGCGGCGGATCAAGGGCGCGCTGCGCGCCAGCGACGTGCTGGCGCGCACCGGCGGCGACGAATTCGGCATCCTGCTTTCGATCGATCAAAGCCCGGACGAGGCGGAGCATGTCGCCAAGCGCATCCATGCGGTGCTGGCGACGCCCTTCAGGCTGAGCGACTATGAAATCCACATCTCCTGTTCGATCGGCATCGCGTTCGTCGACGAGACGGTGGAGGAGGCGGAGGATGTGATCCGCCATGCGCAGTTCGCCGTGCGTCGCTCCAAGCAGAGCGGCCGGGCGGAAGCCTATCAGAATCAGGCCTTCGTGCGGGCGCGGGAGGAGTTCGCGCTGGAAACCGCGCTGCGCCGCGCGATCGAGCAGGAGCAATTGTCGCTCCATTTCCAGCCGATCTGCGATCTGGCGACGGGGCGGATCGTCACCTTCGAGGCGCTGGCGCGCTGGACGGACGAACAGGGCCGCCCGCAATCGCCCGCGCAATTCATCGCCGTGGCGGAAGAGACCGGGCTGATCCTGCCGCTCGGCCGCTGGGCGATCGGGGAAGCGGTGCGGACGCTCGCGGGATGGGACAGGCGCGCCGGCGGCGATTGCGGCGTGGCCATGTCCGTCAACCTTTCCGCGATCCAGCTTCAGCGCGACGCGGTGGCGCCCGTGGTGGCGGGGGCGCTGAAGGCGCACGGTCTTCCCGGATGCCGGCTGCGGCTGGAACTCACCGAAAGCGCGCTCGTGGCGGAGCCGGACCGGATCGCGCGCGTGCTCCATGCGCTGAAGGCGCTGGGCACGTCGATCGCGATGGACGATTTCGGCACCGGCTATTCCAATCTCGGCTATCTCCAGAAGCTGCCGATCGACATCCTGAAGATCGACCGCAGCTTCGTGACGGGGATGCTGGCGGATCGCGACAAGGTGGCGATCGTGCGCGCCGTGCTCGGCCTTGCGGCGGCGCTCAACATGGAGACGGTGGCGGAAGGCATCGAGACGGCGGAGGTGGGGCAGACGCTCGCCGCGCTCGGCTGCAACTACGGGCAGGGCTATGCCTATTCCCCGCCGCTCACGGCGGACGCGGCCTATCGGCTGCTGTGCGAGCGCAATAGCTGATCGGCGATCGCGCGCGTTTCCTCCGCGCCCGGAAAGCCGCGGGCGATCCACTCCTTCTCCACCGCGCGCAGCAGCCGCGCGACCTCCGGCCCCCTGGCGACGCCATGCGCGACGATCTCCCCGCCGCCGATCGGCAGGCGAGGGGGCGTCCAGCCTTTGATCTCCGCGACGCTTTCGCCCGCCAGCAGCAGCCGGTCGATCGCGATCTCCGGCCCGACGCGATAGGCGAGCGCGCGCGGGCCTTCGTCGCCCGGCCCCTCATGCGCAGCCTGCAACCTCTTGCGATCGGCGTTGGAGAGCTTGAGCCGCGCGCCCACGCCTTCCGCGTCCCCCGGCTCGATCAACGCGGCGAGACGGCGGATCGCGCCGGGCGCGACGCCTTCCGCCGCCTCATGCGCGGCCAGCGCCGCGAACGCGCTCGCGTCGGTGATTTCGGGAAGGACGGGACGGAAGATGCCGCGCTCGATCATCAGCGCCACTACCGGCACCGCATTGTCCGCGACCAGCAGGCGCAGCAGCTCGGCCGCGATCCGCTCGCGGGAAAGCGCCATCAGGTCGTTGGCGCGATCGGTGCATGCCTCCAGCCCTTGCCGGTCGATCGCATCGCCGAAGCGCGCATGGAAGCGGAAGAAGCGCAGGATGCGCAGATGATCCTCCGCGATCCGCTGCAGGGGATCGCCGATGAAGCGCACGCGGCCGGCGCGCAGATCCTCCAGCCCGCCGAACCAGTCGAAGATCTCGCCGGTCGCGGGGTCGGCGTAGAGCGCGTTCATCGTGAAATCGCGGCGTGCGGCATCCTCGCGCCAGTCGTCGGTGAAGGCCACGGTGGCGCGGCGGCCGTCGGTGGAGACGTCGCGGCGCAGCGTCGTCACCTCCACGACATCGCCCTGGGAGACGGCGGTGATCGTGCCGTGCGCGATGCCGGTCGGCACGGCCTTGATGCCCGCGGCCTCCAGCCGCGCGATGACCTCGGCCGGCTGGAGGCGCGTGGCGATATCGATGTCCGCCACGTCGAGGCCCAGCAGCGTGTCGCGCACCGCGCCGCCGACATAGCGCGCCTCGCCCGCGCCCAGCACCTTCGCGAGGCGCGCCAGGCCGGGGCGGTTCCGCCATGCGGCGGAAGGAAGGAAGGTCTTTTCGCCGGTTACGGAGTCCATCTCAACCGCCGTGCAAGGTTGACGATCATCGCGGCGGTCGCGCCCCAGATGCGATGGCCTTCCCAGAATATCTCGTAATAATGTCGTTCATGGCCCTGCCATTCCACGGTCGCCTCGATATGGTTGGCGGTGTCGAGCAGGAAATCGAGCGGAGCTTCGAACACCTCCGCCACCTCGGCCTCATTGGCCGTCAGCTGCAGGTCCGGCGGCACCACGCCCACCACGGGCGTGACGAGGAAGCCGGTCACGGTGCGATAGCGATCCACCGCCCCCACCACGGAGACTTGCGAGCGGGGCAGCGCGATCTCCTCCTCCGCCTCGCGCAGGGCGGCCGTCACCGCATCCTCGCCGGGATCGAGCCGGCCGCCGGGGAAGGCGACCTGCCCCGGATGGCGGCGCATCGTCTCCGGGCGGCGGGTGAGGATCACGCCGGGACGCGGGCGATCGGTGACGGGCACCAGCACGGCGGCCGGGCGCATCAGATCATCCGGCCCGAGATCCATGTCGGCGCGATCGCCGGTCAGCAGCACGGGCTGTTCGGCCTGCCCCGACAGGAGCGCCCGGCCCAGCCGGTCGACCAGCCCGCTCACGGCATCAGCGGGAAGAAGGCTCCCGCGCTCCATATGCCGGGCGGATCGTCATTGCCCGCCAGCGCGCGCTCGGCGAGGTCGTAATAGAGGCTGCGCGTCACCAGCGCCTCCAGCCCGCCGCGCACGTGCAGATAGGGATGCGGGCCGTCCGCATGATCCACGAAGCGCAGCGGATGCCCGGCCGATGCCGTCACCATGTCGCCGGTGTTGAGCCGGAAGGCGAGCGTGGCGTCGCGCCCCACGCCGTCCGCCTTCATCTCCACCGCGACGAAGGGCGCGTCCTCCACCGCTATGTCGAGCTTCTCGACCGGCGTGACCAGCACATAGCCCCCGTCCGGCTCACGGCGCAGGATGCGGCTGAACGCGCGGACCATCGCCTGCCGTCCGATCGGCGAACCCTGGTGGAACCATGTTCCGTCGCGCGCGATCCGCATCTCGCTGTCGCCGCAATGCTCCGGATGCCAACGCTCCACCGGCGGCAGCCGGTCGCCCTCCGCCAGCCGCGCGATATCGGCCATCGTCAGCGTCTCGAAATCGGGAGGCGGCGCCATCGGCATGATGCCCCCAGCGTTAGGGGCGAAACGCGATCAGGACAACAGGACGCGCGCGCCGATCTCGCCCGCGCCCTCCGGCACGAAGAAGCGGCCATAATATTCCGGATCGCCGATCAGCATGATCGCGCCGTCCAGCCCGGCGCGCGCGGCGGCTTCCAGCGAGGCGGTCATCAGCAGCCGCCCGATCCCGTCGCGCTGCCGCCCCGGCTCCACGGCCACCGGGCCGAGCAGGGTGAGCGGCACGATGCCGCACCCCATGCCGCCTTCATCGCGCGTGAAGGCGACCGGCCAATATTGGATCGTGCCCACGAGCTTCCCGTCCTCGATCGCGGCAAGGCTCGGCCCGGGAATGGCGCGGGCGCCCTCGCGCAGGCGATAGGCGGTCCGGCCGTGGCGATCCGGGCCGAAGGCGCGGTCGAGCAACGCCTCGATCGCCGCATGATCCACCTTCTCCAGCGCGACTAGTTCGATCACCCGCCTCATTCCCCGATGGACGCCAAGGGCCGGGGCGATTAGCGATGGGGCAGGCGAACGCAAGTGGAATGACGCTGTGAAGCTATATGATGCGGCTTGGGCGCCAAGCCCGCGGCGGGTGCGGATCTACCTCGCCGAAAAAGGGATCGAGATCGAGCGCCAGACGATCGACCTGCGCGCCGGCGAGCAGCTGGGCGCGGCCTTCCTCGCGATCAACCCGCGCGGGCTGGTGCCGGCGCTGCAGCTCGACGATGGCGAGGTGATTTGCGAATCGTCCGCCATCTGCCGTTATTTCGAGGTGCTGCGCCCCGATCCCCCGATGTTCGGCGCGACGCCGATCGAGATCGCGCGGATCGAAAGCGCCACGCGCCGGATCGAGAATGAGGGCTATGCGGCCGCCGTCTATGTGCTGCGCAATGCCAATCCGGCGTTCGAGGATCGCGGGGTCGCGGGCCTGTGGCCGGTCATGGTGCAGATTCCCCAGCTCGCCGCGCGGGGCATGATGATGTGGGACGTGTTCGTGGAGACGCTGGACGGGATGCTGGCGGATCGGCCGTGGATCACGGGGGAAAGCTACACCTTCGCCGACATCACCGCATTGACGACCGTGGATTTCGCGAAGGCGGCCAGGCTGGGCGTGCCCGAATCGATGCGGAATCTCCGCCGCTGGCACGAGGCGGCGAGCGCGCGGCCGAGCGCTTCGGCCTGACGGGGCGTTTCGCGGCAGCCGCAACGGCGACGCCTGATTCGCTTGCTCCGGCGCGGGCATGATCCTAACGGGCCGGCAATGGACGACAGCCTCGAACTCGAAGTGCGCGATCTGGAAGTGCAGGTGCTGACCGGCATCTATTCCGAGGAGACGCATCTGCCGCAGCCGCTGCGCATCTCGATCGGCGTGCAGCTTGAGGCGCCTCCGCATTTCGCGCCCGACACACCGCTGGGCGCCTCGAAGAACTACCTCGATCTGAAACGCGCGGCGACGGAGGCGTTGCCGCCGGGCGTGCATTTCACGCTGATCGAGGGCGTGGCGGATCATATCGCCGACACGCTCTTTCTTCAGGATCGGCGCGTCCGCCGGGTGACGGTGCGGATCGTCAAGCTGGCGATCGCCGAAGCCGGCGAATCGATCGGCATCACATTGGTCCGCCACCGGCGGTAAGGGGGGCGAAGCCTCCCTGCCGGCCCCTGGTGCGCCCGCACGGCCCCAGCTGTTCCAGAACGAATCGATAGTCCGCGCGCGCCTGCGCGGCGTCTTCGGGCGAGAGCGATGCGATGCTGTCGTCCGGCAGGCCGCGCGGCAGGAAACAGGCGAGGCGATACCACAACAGGGTGTCGGGCGTGGGCGGGGCGGCGGAATCGTCGATGATTTCCGACAGCGCCACCGCCCAGCGCGCCTGCTCGCCGGGGCGGCGCAGGATCGACAGCGACACCGGGCGATGGTCCGCGGTGCGCAGGAAGATCTGCGTCTCCCCCTCGCCGGGCAACGAGCCGGCGACATGGAAGGCATTGCCTATCCCCGTCACCACCGGCGGCGCGTCCGCGGCCAGCACCTCGGCGGTGATTCGACGCGCCAGCGCCTCGGTGGCGGGCGACCAGCCGAGCTGCGCGCCCGGCGTCACCAGCTGCACCTGATCGCCCTGGCCGGGAACCGGACGCGCGAACAAAAGGACGCGTGATTTCTTATACTTGGGTTCTCGCCCGCGCGCATCCGGCGCGGCGTCGAGCAGATATCCGATACGGGGCGGAATCGCCGCCGGCCCCCGGATCAGCGCGTTGACGTCCGCCTCGACATAGAAGCGCAGCATCCCCGGCGGCAGGTCGGGCGCATTGGCCGGCTTGATCTTTGAGGTGGAGCGAATCGTCGCGTCGATCACCAGCGGGCTGGCGATCACGAGGTCCGCGATATCGGCATAAGGTGGCGCCGGCATGCCCGCTTCGGGCAGCGGGGCGGGGGCCTGGGCAAGCCCGGGAACGGCGGCGGAAAGGGCCAGCGCGGCGATGAGCGCCGATCGGGAAAGGAAAAGCGATTTCATATCGTTTGGAATAAGCGATTGGCCTCTTCCGATACAGAAATAATTCTGCCATGCGGCGGTTGTACGTTTGTTGCGCTGACAAAGGGTTTGCACGTCGGGATACGTCGCGATAGGACTTGCGTCGTACCGTGGCATGTTCCAGCCTACGGACGTACTGGGTCGCCGGTTCGGTGCGCTGGATCGGGGGTCCGGCCCTAGTGGCCCTAGGGATGAGGGAGTTTCACTGCTGAATGGCCTACGCTGACCAGAAGATGAGCGGGAGCAAGGTCGTCGCGATCATTATCGTCGCGGCGATTCACCTTGCGCTCGGCTATGCCTTCGTCACCGGCCTCGCGTACCAATACGTGAAAAAGGTGTCGGAGAAGTTAAATACGTTCGACGTCGAGGAGCCGCCGCCCCCGCCGCCGGATGAGCCGCCGCCCCCGCCGCCGGATATGCCGGTGACGCCGCCGCCCGTGGTGACGCCGCCGCCGATCGTGCAGGCGCCGACGCAGGCGCCGCCGGTGATCACCACGCCGGTGCCGCCTCCGCCGCGTCCGGTCGAGGTGCCTCCGCCTCCGCCTCCGCCGCCGGCTCCGCCGCGCGTGTCGCAGGCTGCCGTCGCGAAGGGTAATCCGGGGCAGTATTTCAACTCGGACAATTATCCGCCTTCGGCGCTGCGCGCGGGTGAGCAGGGTCGCGTCGTCGCGTCGCTCACGATCGGCACCGACGGGCGCGTGTCCGACTGCGAGGTGACGACGTCGAGCGGCAGCGCCGCGCTTGACCAGGCGACGTGCCGGATCGCGAAGAGCCGCGTCCGCTACACGCCTGCCAAGGATGAGAACGGCCAGCCGATCGCGTCCAAGGCATCGTTGCCGGTGAAATGGGTCATTCCGGAATGACCCATTTCCCCACCACCTTCTGACGCCATTCGTTTTTCAAGGGACTAGCACTTTATGATCACCACCATTCTCGCCGCCGCCGCGGCGCCGGCCGCCAAGGGCGACAACCCGTACGGCCTGATCCCCGCGCTCCGTGAGGGCGGCCTGATCTCGCAGACCGTGTTCAGCATCCTCGTGCTGATGTCGATCGTCTCGTTCTACATCCTCTTCTCGAAGCTGTTCGAGCAGCAGAAGATCATCAGCCAGGCGAAGCGCATCCGCCAGGCGGGCTTCTGGAACTCGGCCTCGCTGCGCGAAGGTTCGGCGAAGCTGGAGAAGAACTCGGCCTACAAGCAGATCGTCGATGATGGCCTCGCCGCGCAGGACCAGCACGTCAAGCTGACCGATCCGGTCGAGGCGCATGACTGGGTGCACGGCTCGCTGGCGCGCTCGGAAGCCTCGATCAACTCGAAGCTCGGCAGCGGCCTGGCCTTCCTCGCGACCGTCGGCGCGACGGCGCCGTTCATCGGCCTGTTCGGCACGGTTATCGGCATCTACCGCGCGCTCATCAAGATCGGCGCCGCCGGTCAGGCGTCGATCGACGCGGTCGCCGGCCCGGTCGGCGAGGCGCTGATCATGACCGCGCTCGGCCTCGTCGTCGCGGTTCCGGCCGTGCTCGCCTACAACTGGCTGCAGCGTCGCAACAAGTCGATCGCGGAAGACCTGTCGGCCTTCTCGAACGACGTGCTCGGCTATATCGCCTCGAACGGCGCGGTTCGCCCCGCGCCCACCACCGGCGCCGCCAAGCCCGCTCCGGCGAAGCCTGCCGCTCCGGCCGCTGGCCAGACCCGCGCGTAAGATGAATAGGAAGGCGGGGCGTTCCACCGGTTCGCCCCGCCGACCAGCCGGCGGACTTCAAGCCCTCCGGTGGAATGAGTAGGAAAGCCTGACACATGGCGATGAGCGTTGGTGGAGATTCCTCCACCGAAACCCCGATGTCGGACATCAACACGACCCCGCTTGTGGATGTCATGCTGGTGCTCCTCATCATCTTCCTGATCGCGGTTCCGGTCGTGATCCAGACGGTGAAGCTCAAGCTTCCCAATGTCCGCTTCGATCCGACCACGACCAAGCCCGAGAACGTCTCGCTCTCGATCCTCGGCGCGCCGGACGGCAGCTGCAAGGTTTACTGGGGCCTCACCCCCGTGACCCATCAGGAGCTGCTGGACCGCGCGGTTGCAAAGCTCAAGGCCGAGATCGCGCGCCAGGGCGGCGTCAATGCGCCGGGCCTGGAACTGCCGGAAGCGCATATCCGCGCCGACGTGAACACGCCGTGGCATTGCGTGGGCGGGGCGATCTTCAACATGCAGATGGCCGGCTTCGCCAAGGTTGGCTTCATTTCGGAGCCGCCGCCGGGCGAAAACCCCGAGCGGCTGTGAGCGGTCAGGAGTAATACGACATGGCAATGAGCGGTGGCCGCGACGACGGCGAGCCGATGATGGAAATGAACACGACGCCGTTGATCGACGTCATGCTCGTTCTCCTCATCATGTTCATCATCACCATCCCGATCCAGACCCACGCGGTGAAGGTTGATCTTCCGCAGACCAACCAGCCGAATACCCCGCCGCCGGTCGAACCGGACAAGAATGTCGTCGCGATCGACATCAACGGCACGGTGACGTGGAACGGCAACCCGGTCGACATGGTCACGCTGCGTCAGTATCTCGACGTCGCGGCGGGCATGACGCCGGAGCCGGAGCTGCACTTCCAGCCGGACCGGCAGGCCCGTTACGACACGGTCGACCGGACGCTGGCGGTGATCAAGCGGTCGAAGGTGACGAAGCTTGGTTTCATCGGGAACGAGCAATATTATCGCGATTTCTGATCGGCTTCGGCCGCGGATACAGCGATAATGATCGAAGGGCGGCCCATCGGGTCGCCCTTTTTGTTTGCGCTGAGGGCGGGGAAGGTGTCGCGGGTTGAAATGGCGGGTTCTCTGTCCGCCGATCTTGCAGCGTCAGGCGCGGCAAGGTGGCGCGACACATCGGAGGGATGACATTGAGCGCATTGATGCTTCGTCGCGCGACAAGAGACGACGCCGCTGCGCTCGGCGCTCTCCATGTCGCGTGCTGGCATGAAACATATGCAGGCATCGTTCCCGCGAAGGTGTTGGCGGACATGTCGGTGGATGCCCGTGCCGCTATGTGGAGCCGCATTCTCAGCGATCCCGACACTATAACCGGCACGGCCGTCCATATCGCGGAGGACGAGGGGCGCATGATCGGCTTCGGTTCCTGCGGCCCGCAGCGGGATGAGGCGCTTGCCGATGCCGGATTTGCGGGGGAAATCGGCGCAATCTATGTCTTGCGCTCGCATCAGGGCCTCGGCGTAGGGCGCTCGCTCATGGCCGCGATGGCGCGATCGTTGATCGCTTTCGGGCATACGGCGGCGTGCCTGTGGGTGCTGCGCGAGAATGATTCCACGCGCGCATTCTACGATGCGCTCGGCGGCCTGATCGTGGGAGAGAAGGCCGAGAGGCAAGCCGGTGCAACCTTGACCGAGATAGCCTATGGCTGGCCCGACATATCCGGCCTGATCGGCCGCCAGCGGCAAGAAGGATAGTTCGAAACGCCGCTGGCATCGTGGAGAGGAATGAACTTGCCGCCGCCGATTCCCGTGCGACTGTCGCCTCACGATGCCGGTTGGGCTGGACGTGCAAAGGTCGAAGCGGAGCGGCTCCGGCGACATGTGCCCTCGATCCTCCGGGTCCACCATATCGGTTCGACATCGATCCCGGGCATCGCCGCCAAGCCCGTGCTCGATCTCATGCCCGTGATTTCCTCATTGAATGCGCTGGACGCGGAGCGGTCCGCCGTCGAGGCCCTCGGCTATGTCTGGCATGGCGCCAATGGCATCGCCGGACGACGCTATTGCACGTCGGACGATCCGGCGACTGGCCGACGGATCATCCAGCTCCATTGTTTCGCGGAAGGTGATCCGGCAATCCGCCGTCATCTTGCCTTCCGCGATTTCCTGCGCGGATCGCCGAAGCACGCGAAGGAATATGAGCGGGAGAAGTGCCGATGCGCGGCGCTCCATCCCGAGGACAGTCATGCTTACTCCGATTGCAAGGCTGCGTGGATCAGGCACATCGAAGCCGAGGCGCTACGCTCGCTGTAAGTTCGTTGCGCCGTTCCGTTCAGGGTCGGGCGGGCGGAGCCGTTGCAAGCCATCGACCGCTCACCTCACAGCCGCGGCAGCGTCACCCCGCGCTGGCCCATATATTTCCCCGCGCGATCGGCGTAGCTCGTCTCGCACGGCTCATTGCCTTGCAGGAACAGGAACTGGCACGCGCCCTCGTTGGCGTAGATTTTCGCGGGCAGCGGCGTGGTGTTCGAGAATTCCAGCGTCACATGGCCTTCCCAGCCCGGTTCCAGCGGGGTGACGTTCACGATGATCCCGCAACGCGCATAGGTGGATTTGCCGAGGCAGATCACCAGCACGTCGCGCGGCACGCGGAAGAATTCCACCGTCCGCGCCAGCGCGAAGCTGTTGGGCGGGATGATGCACACGTCCGTCTTGCGATCGACGAAGCTGTTGGCGGCGAAATCCTTCGGGTCCACCACGGCATTGTCGACGTTCGTGAAGATCTTGAACTCGTCCGCCACCCGCGCGTCATAGCCGTAGGAGGAAAGACCGTAGCTGATGCAGCCATCGCGGCGCTGCGCCTCGACGAATGGCTCGATCATGCCGTCGGCGATCGCGTGCTCGCGAATCCAGCGGTCGGACAGGATGGACATGGACGCTCCCTTGTTGCGCGAGAACCTTTCGCCGCGCGCCGCGCCGGTGGCAAGGGGGAAGGGTTGCTTGACGCCGCGCGACCGGATGCGCAACGCTGTCGCCCGATGGATCGCCAAGGGGAGGAACGCATATGGGCTTCAGGCTGGACGGACGTGTTGCGCTGATAACGGGCGCATCGTCGGGCTTCGGCGCGCATTTCGCGCGACTCTATGCGAAGGCGGGGGCCAGGGTGGTGCTGGGCGCGCGCCGCGTCGAGCGGATCGAGGCGCTGGCGGCGGAGATCGGCGCGGATGCGCTCGCCGTGCCGCTCGACGTGGGCGACGAGGCTTCCACGATCGCCGCTTATGACGCGGCGGAGGCGCGGTTCGGCACGGTCGATACGATCGTCGCCAACGCCGGCATGAGCCACGCGGGCCGGGCGACCGACGTGTCGGTGGACGGGCTGCGGCAGTTGCTCGACGCCAATTTCCTTGGCGCCTATCTCACGCTGCGCGAGGGCGCGAGGCGGCTGATCGCGGCGGGATCGCGCGAGAGCGGCAAGGGCCGCGCGATCATCATCGGCTCGATCACCGCGCACCTGACCGCGCAGGGCGACAGCGCCTATGCCGCGTCCAAGGCGGGCGTGGCGCATCTCGGCCGCAACCTGGCGCGCGAATGGGTGCGGGCCGGAATCAACGTCAACGTGATCCAGCCCGGCTATGTGCAGACCGAGATCGCCGGCGACTGGTTCCAGACCGAGGGTGGCGCGAAACAGATCGCGGCGTTCCATCGCAAGCGGATGATGGACATCACCGCGCTGGACCCGCTGATGCTCTATTTCGCGTCGGATGCGTCCGCGCAGGTGACGGGCGGGGTGATCGACGTGGATGATGGGCAGTCGTTGTAAGCGGAGCGAAGGCGAGGGCATCCGCGATCCCGGTCGAATCGGGCTTGTCCGCCGCATGGGCGCGGGATAATTCCCGCTTCAGGCTTGGCCCGCGCCTCCTCCCTCCAATCGGGGAAGTATCGCACATACGGGGCGATGGAGATCATCGAACCATCTGTTCGAGCGTTCGCATAAGGAGGGGTTGCGTTTCCCGCTCGGGATGGAGGTTCCGTGATGCGATTGTCCATGCCCGTCTATCAACTGAAGCGCCGGGCCAGATTATTGGCTCGCGACGAGAAAATTCCGTTGCATGAAGCGCAGGATCGTCTGGCGCGCGAGGAGGGCTTTGCGGCGTGGAGCCTGCTTTCCGCGCGCATGGCGGCGGAGGGGATGTCCACGCTGCTGCCTCGGCTCGCGCATGGGGATTTGCTCCTGCTCGGCGCCCGGCCGGGGCAGGGCAAGACCCGGCTGGGCCTGCAACTTCTGCTCGATGCCGCGCGGGAGGGCAGGCGAGCGGTTTTCTACACGCTGGAATATACCGAGCGGATGGCGCGGGAGCTGCTTCGCGAACTGGCGGACGAGACGCTTGCAAACGCGCCGGAGATCGTGACGTCCGGCGAGATCGGGGCGGATTTCATCGTGCGGCATCTGTCCGGCGTGCCGCAGGGAAGCATCGCCGTGGTGGATTATCTGCAAATTCTCGATCAGCAACGCAGCAAGCCGCCCTTGTCGGAGCAGATGCGCGTCCTGGCCGGGTTCGCGCGGGAAAGCGGCGTCATCATCGCCTTCATTTCACAGATCGACCGCTCGTTCGATCCGAAACGCGATCCTTTGCCGGATGTGGGCGACATCCGCCTGCCCAATCCGGTTCCGGCGGGCATCTTCTCCAAAGCCTGCTTCCTCCATGCCGGTGAAGCCCGGTTCCGGATCCTGTCCGCGTGAAAGGATGAAGCGGCCGGCCGGGGGTTCACGCTCCGGGCGGCCGGTTCAGCCTTCCCCGATCCCCAACCCCTCCAGCCGCTCGCGCAGCGCATCCGGCAGCGCCTCGCCGGCGGGCGCGGTCATCACGATCACCGTGTCGCAGGTGGCGATGGGCTGGCCGTTCTGGAACATCGCGGCGAGCATGTCCCAGCTCCGGTTGCCGATCCGGCCGATGCCGATCGCGATCTCCACGGGATCGGGGAAGCCGCCTTCCGCGAGATAATTGATCTCGTTGCGCGCCACCACCGCGCGGAAGCCCTCCACCTTCTGCCACATGCCGAGTGCGCGGTTCATCCGCACGCGCGAGGTTTCGAACAGGGCGGCGAAAGCGACGTTGTTGAGATGCCCGTTGGTGTCCAGATCCTGATAGCGCGTCTGGATCGTCTCGCGGACGGGATAGGCGTCGGGCGAGAGGCGCCACGGGGCTGGGCGGGGCATATCGGGTCGTCCTGTGCAGAAGCGAGGGGCCGACGCGGGAGTTAATCCCGCGTCGTCGGACGGGTCGCTAGGCGACCCGCCGGCCGGCCTTGGCGGTCTCGCGGATAGCGGGGCTATCCGCGTGCAGCCTGCGGCTCACCGTGGCGCCATGCGGATCGCGCCGTCGAGGCGGACGTCCTCGCCGTTGAAATAACCGTTCTCGATCATCAGCGTCGCCAGCGTGGCATATTCCGCCGGGTCGCCGAGGCGCTTCGGGAAAGGCACGGAGGCGGCCAGCGCGTCCTTCACGTTCTGCGGTGCGGCGGCCAGCAGCGGGGTGTTGAAGATGCCCGGCAGGATCGTGTTGACCCGGATGCCCTCGCCCATCAGGTCGCGTGCGATCGGGAGCGTCATGCCGACCACGCCGCCCTTCGACGCCGAATAGGCCGCCTGGCCCATCTGCCCGTCCTCAGCCGCGACGGAAGCGGTGTTGACGATCGCGCCGCGCTCGCCATCCTCCAGCGGATCGAGCGTCATCATGCCCGCCGCCGACTTGGCGATGCAGCGGAAGGTGCCGACGAGGTTGATCTGGATGATCCAGTTGAACGCATCGAGCGGGAAGTGCTTGATCGAGCCGTCTTCCTTGCTGCGGCTGGCCGTCTTGATCGCATTGCCGGTGCCCGCGCAATTGACGAGGATGCGCTCCTGCCCGTTGGCCGCGCGCGCCTTGGCGAATCCCTCGTCGACCGACGCGTCGTCGGTGACGTTGACCTTGCAGAACACGCCGCCCAGTTCCTTCGCGATCGCCTCGCCCTTCTCCTCCTGCAGGTCGAAGATCGCGACCTTCACGCCCTTCGAGGCGAGCAGTCGCGCGGTCGCCGCGCCGAGACCGGAGGCGCCGCCGGTGACGACGGCGGAAATCGTGTTGTCGAGCTTCATCTTGATCCTCTCTTTCCCTTGAGTTGACGGCTCAGGCCGCCTTCCAGTCGCAATTCTCGATGATCGTGACGTTGGCGGTGCCGCCGCCCTCGCACATCGTCTGCAGGCCGTAGCGGCCGCCGCGCCGGCGCAGCTCATGCACCAGCGTCGCCATCAGCTTGGTGCCGGACGCGCCGAGCGGATGGCCGAGCGCGATTGCGCCGCCGTTGACGTTCAGGCGCTCCGGCTTGGCCCCAGTATGCTTGAGCCACGCCATCGGCACGGAGGCGAACGCCTCGTTCACCTCGTAGAGATCGATGTCGTCGATCGTGAGGCCGGCCTTCTTCAGCGCCTTGTCGGTGGCGAACAGCGGCTCCTCCAGCATCACCACCGGATCGCCGGCGGTGACGGTGAGGCCGACGATCTTCGCGAGCGGCTTGAGGTTGTATTTCTTGAGCGCGTCGGCGCTGACGATCAGCACCGCGCTCGCCCCGTCGCAGATCTGGCTGGAGGAGGCGGCGGTCAGAACCCCGGTCTCGGACAGCTTCTTCACGCTCGCCATGCCCTCGGGCGAGGCGTCGTAGCGGATGCCCTCGTCGGTGCCGTGCTGCTCCTTGCCCTCCGGCGTGTCGATCTCGACCGGGACGATCTCGTCCTTGAACCGGCCTGCCTGCGTCGCGGCGACGGCCTTGCGGTGCGAGCCGAGCGAGAATTCGTCCAGCGCCTCGCGCGTGAAGCCGTATTTCTTCGCGATCATCTCAGCGCCGGCGAACTGGTTGAAGACGATGCCGGGATATTTCTCCTCCAGCCCCGGCGACTTGTTCTTGCCGAGCCCGGCATCGTAGAACAGCTTGAAGGTGGAGCCCATCGGCACGCGCGTCATGCTCTCCACGCCGGCCGCGATCACCACGTCCTGCGTGCCGGACATCACCGCCTGCGCCGCGAACTGCATCGCCTGCTGCGAGGAGCCGCACTGGCGGTCGATCGTCACGGCGGGCACGCTCTTGGGCAGCCTGGAGGCGAGCACGGCGTTGCGGCCGACCTGCCCGGCCTGCTCGCCGCCCTGGCTGACGCAGCCCATGATGACGTCGTCCATCGCCTCCGCCGGGATGCCGGAGCGCTCGACCACCGCATCCAGCACCTTCGCGGCGAGGTCCACCGGGTGCCAGCCCGCGAGCCGGCCACCGCGCCGGCCCCCGGCCGTGCGCACCGCTTCGACGATATAGGCCTCAGGCATCTTCCGACTCTCCATAACAGATGTTATCCCGAAACGGCATTTGGCGCGGATTGACGCGAACGGCAAGAGGTGGAGAGGCGAATGAATGTCAGCGAGGCGGTGGATGCGCGGCGATCGGTGCGCGGATTTCTCGACCGTCCGGTCGCGCCGGAACTGCTGAGGGCGCTGGCGCTGAAGGCGGCGCGCGCGGCGACGGGAGGGAATCTCCAGCCCTGGCACGTGGATATCGTCCATGGCGCGTCGATGGCCCGGCTGAAGGAGATCATGCGCGGCAAGATCGAGCGGCGCGAGAGCGAGACGCCCGGCTACGACATCTATCCACGCGAGATACCGGAGACGATGGAGAAACGCCGCTTCCAGATCGGGGAACTGCTTTACGGCAATCTCGGCATCCCGCGCGAGGATCGCAAGGCGCGCGCGATCTGGTTTTCGCGCAACTTCCAGTTCTTCGGCGCGCCGGCGGCCTATTTCGTCACGGTCGATCGCCGCATGGGGCCGCCGCAATGGGCGGACCTCGGCATGTATCTCCAGAACCTGATGTTGCTGGCGGTGGAGGCGGGATTGGCGACCTGCCCGCAGGAATGCTGGGCGGTCTATCCCCGGACGGTGGAGGGCTTCCTCGGCACGCCGCCGGAGCGGATGCTGTTCTGCGGCGTGGCGATCGGCTTCGAGGACAAGGAGGAGCCGGCCAATCGCACCTTAGCGCCACGCGCGCCGGAGGCTGAGTGGCTGACGGAGTTTTCCTGAACCGCTCCCCCTCCCCGTGGCGGAAGGGGGAGCGAGCGTTCAGGCGTTCGCCGGAGCGCCCTGGGCGCCGCCGCGCCCGCGACCCCCGCGACCACGCCCGCCACCGCCGCGACGACGGCTGGCGT
>JAYRJH010000450.1:0-2278 GCA_041906415.1 Sphingomonas sp.
TCACGGCGCGCTTGTTCTCATGGAAGCGCGAGGCGCCGCGGCCATAGGCGACCGACTGGTCCTGCAGGTCGCACTCACCGCCCTGATCGCAGATCGGGCAATCGAGCGGGTGGTTGATGAGCAGGAATTCCATCACGCCTTCGCGCGCGGCCTTCACCATCGGCGTGTTGGTGAAGATCTCCTGATTGTCCGCCGCCGGCAGCGCGCAGGAGGCCTGCGGCTTGGGCGGCCCCGGCTTCACCTCGACGAGGCACATGCGGCAATTGCCGGCGATCGAGAGCCGCTCGTGATAGCAGAAGCGCGGGATCTCCTTGCCGGCAAGCTCGCACGCCTGCAGCACGGTGGCGCCCGCAGGCACCTCGATCTCTACGCCGTCGACTTTGACCTTGGGCATTATTCGGCAGCTTCCTGCATGGGGACGGACTGGCCGCCCTTACGCTCGTTGATGCGGCGCTCCAGTTCCGGGCGGAAATGGCGGATCAGGCCCTGGATCGGCCATGCGGCGGCGTCGCCGAGGGCGCAGATCGTGTGGCCTTCCACCTGCTTCGTCACCTGCTGGAGCATGTCGATCTCGCCGATGTCGGCGTCGCCGGTGCGCAGGCGCTCCATCACACGCCACATCCAGCCGGTGCCCTCGCGGCACGGCGTGCACTGGCCGCAGCTTTCGTGCTTGTAGAAATAGGAGATGCGGCTGATCGCGCGGACGACGTCGGTGGACTTGTCCATCACGATCACCGCCGCCGTGCCGAGGCCGGAGCCGACCGCCTTGAGGCCGTCGAAGTCCATCGGGCAGTCCATGATCTCCTTCGCCGGCACCAGCGGCACCGAGGAGCCGCCGGGGATCACCGCGAGCAGATTGTCCCACCCGCCGCGGATGCCACCGCAATGCTTCTCGATCAGTTCGCGGAACGGGATCGACATGGCCTCCTCGACCACGCAGGGCGTGTTCACATGGCCGCTGATCTGGAACAGCTTGGTGCCCTTGTTGTTCTCGTTGCCGAAGCTGGAGAACCATTCCGCCCCGCGCCTGAGGATCGTCGGCGCGACCGCGATCGACTCGACGTTGTTCACCGTGGTCGGGCAGCCGTAGAGCCCCGCGCCGGCCGGGAACGGCGGCTTCAGGCGCGGCTGGCCCTTCTTGCCTTCGAGGCTCTCCAGCATCGCGGTTTCCTCGCCGCAGATGTAGGCGCCCGCGCCGCGATGGACGAACACGTCGAAGTCATAGCCGGAGCCGGACGCGTTCCTGCCGATCAGCCCGGCGTCGTAAGCCTCGCGGACCGCCTCGAACAGCACCTCCGCCTCGCGGATATATTCGCCGCGAATGTAGATATAGGCCGCCCGCGCGCGCATCGCGAAGCCCGCGACCAGCGCGCCCTCGATCAGCTTGTGCGGATCGTGGCGGATGATCTCGCGGTCCTTGCACGAACCCGGCTCGGATTCGTCGGCGTTGATGACGAGGAAGCTCGGCCGCTCCGGCGTCGGGTTCTTGGGCATGAACGACCATTTCATGCCGGTCGGGAAACCCGCCCCGCCGCGCCCGCGCAGGCCCGACGCCTTGACGACGTCGATGATCTTGTCCTGCCCAAGCTCCAGCAGAGCCTTGGTGTTATCCCAGTCGCCCCGCGCGCGCGCGGCATCGAGATGCCACGACTGGTAGCCGTAGAGGTTGGTGAAAATCCGGTCCTTGTCGTCCAGCGAGGTGATCGCGCTCATGCCGCATCCCCCCATTCCGGCCGGTAATCGTGGTTCTGCGCCACCATCGCCTTCAGCGTGGTTGGCCCGCCGAGCGGCTCGACCGTGTGGCGGCCCGGCTCCTGCGAGCCGGTCTTCGGATGCTCGCCGCGCTCCAGCGCCTCGAGGATCGCGATGGTGCGATCGTAATCGAGGTCCTCGTAATTGTCGTCGTTGATCTGGACCATCGGGGCGGAGGCGCAATTGCCCATGCACTCCACCTCGGTGAGCGTGAACAGGCCGTCCGGCGTGGTCTTGCCCTTGATGAGGCCCTTGTTCCTGCACGCCGCCAGCACGTCGTCCGAGCCGCGCAGCATGCACGGCGTCGTTCCGCACACCTGCACATGATAGCGGCCGACAGGCGCGAGGTTGAACATCGTGTAGAAGGTCGCGACCTCCAGCACGCGCATATAGGGCACGCCGATCTCGCGCGCGACGAACTCGATCACCGGGATCGGCAGCCACCCTTGCGTCTGCGTTTCCTCGCCAACCTGACGCTGCGCCAGGTCGAGCAGCGGGATCGAGCCCGATTGCTCACGGCCCTTGG
>JAYRJH010000451.1:0-2274 GCA_041906415.1 Sphingomonas sp.
CGGCCACCCTGGGACGGCTGCTGCATCTGGGCGTCGTGCCGGTCATCAACGAGAATGACAGCGTGGCGACCGAGGAAATCCGCTTCGGCGACAACGACCGGCTGGCCGCGCGCGTCGCGCAGGCCGCGGGTGCGCAGGGCGTCGTTCTGCTCTCCGACATCGACGGGCTCTACGATCGTAACCCGGCGCTCCCCGGCGCGCAGCATATCGCGCGGGTCGAGCGGATCGACGCGCGGATCAGCGCGATGGCGGACACTGGCTCGGCATCCGGCATGGGATCGGGCGGCATGGTTTCGAAGATACAGGCGGCGCGGATCGCGGGTGGCGCCGGCGTGGCGCTGGCGATCGCCTCGGGCCGGATCGAGCGGCCGCTCTCCGCCGAGGCGCGGCATACGATCTTCGTGCCGGAAAAGCGTGCGCGGGCGCGCAAGGCATGGCTCGCCGGGCGGCTGACCGCGCGGGGCGCGATCATGGTCGATGCCGGCGCGGCGCAGGCGCTGGAGGCCGGACGCAGCCTGCTCGCTGCCGGGGCGACGGGGGTCGAAGGCCGCTTCGCGCGTGGGGACGTGGTGACGATCGAGGGGCCGGGCGGCGCGATCGCGCGCGGCCTCGCCGAATATGACGCGGCGGAGGTTGCGCGCCTGCTCGGCCGGCGGAGCGAGGAACAGGAGGCGATCCTGGGCTATGCCCCGCGCGCCGCGTTGGTCCACCGCAACCATATGGCGTTGCTGTGATCCTCGCGCTGACCGGGGGGACGGGCTTCGTCGGCGGCCATGTCATCCGGCGCGCGCTGGAGGCCGGGCATGAGGTGCGCGCGCTCGCCCGCCGCCCGCAGGCCGCGCGTGAAGGCGTGACATGGATCGCGGGTGCGCTGGGCGATGCGGATGCGCTTGCCGCGCTGGTCAATGGCGCGGACGCGGTGATCCATATCGCGGGCGTGGTGAATTCTGATCGCGCCGGTTTCGTCGCGGGCAATATCGACGGCACGCGCGCGATCGTTTCCGCCTGCGCGCCGGGCAGCCGCTTCGTCCATGTCTCCTCGCTGTCGGCGCGCGAGCCGCGGCTTTCGATCTACGGCTGGTCGAAGCGGGAGGCGGAAGATGTCGTCGCGGCCTCGGCGCTTGCCTGGGACATGGTGCGGCCGCCCGCCATCTACGGCCCCGGCGACATGGAGATGCTGGACGTGTTCCGCTTCGCCTCGCGCGGGGTTTCGATCACCCCGCCGGCCGGGCTGCTGTCGATCATCCACGTCGACGATCTCGCGCGCCTGCTGGTCCGGCTCGCGGAGGTGCCTGCGACGCATGCCATCTATGAGGTCGATGACGGACGGCAAGGCGGCTGGACGCAGCGCGGCTTCGCGGAGGCGATCGGCGCGGCGGTCGGCCGCCGCGTCCGCCCGATCGCGCTGCGGCCGGGGATGATGCGGATCGGCGCGCGGATCGACCGGCTTCTGCGTCGCGGGCAAGCCAGGCTGACCGCCGATCGCGTGGCCTATTTCTGCCACCCCGACTGGACGGTCGATCCCTTTCGCCGCCCGCCGCCCGAATTGTGGGAGCCGCGAATCGCGGGGGAAACGGGCCTCAGGGAAACCGCGGAAAGCTATCGTGCGGCGGGATTGCTGAAATAGCTCTGCCCGAACAGGGAAGCGTTACCGCAATCCCGCCGCCGCCCGCGCGCGTGCCTCCACCGCGTCCATGCTCGCGCCCTTGGGCGTCACCCAGCTTCCGCCAACACACAGCACCGGATCGAACGCCAGCCATTCCGGCGCGCTCGCCTCGGTGATGCCGCCGGTCGGGCAGAAGCGGCATTGGTGGAAGGGCCCGGCGAGCGCCTTCAGCGCCTTCAGCCCGCCGCTCGTCTCCGCCGGAAAGAATTTGAAATGGGAGAGGCCCAGATCCAGCCCGCGCATGATGTCCCCGGCCGTCGCCACGCCGGGGAGGAAGGGCAGGCCCTGCTCGATGACCGGCCGCGCCACCGTCTCGGTAAGGCCGGGTGAGACGATGAACTCCGCGCCGGCGTCCATCACCTGCTCCACCTGAGCGGCGGAAACCACCGTGCCCGCGCCGACGATCGCGCCGGGCACCTGCTTCATCTCGCGGATCGCGTCGAGCGCGGCGGGCGTGCGCAACGTCACCTCCAGCACGCGCAGGCCGCCTGCCACCAGCGCCTCCGCGAGCGGGCGGGCGCTTGCCGCGTCCTCCACCACCAGCACCGGGATGACCGGGCTGGCGCGCATCACGGTTTCGATCGCGGGGACGGTCATAGGTGATGCTC
>JAYRJH010000452.1:0-2274 GCA_041906415.1 Sphingomonas sp.
GATCCACCCAACGCGCTGCACGACGCCCTGCCGGAGGCCGCGCGCGCGATCCTGCTGCCGGAGCCGCTCGCCGCCCTCCCCGCCCGCCCGCTCTACGGCCGCGCGCCCGATGCGAAACTGCCCGGATGATCGAACTGGTCACGGGCAATGCGGGCGATATTGCCGTCGTCGAGACGGCGATGGCGGAGGCGTTCGATCCGCGCTTCGGCGAAGCATGGACGCGCAGCCAGTGCCTCGGCATCATGGCGATGCCCGGCGTGTGGCTGACGCTGGCGCGCATAGGCGGTGAGGTGGCGGGCTTCGCGCTCACCCGCGCGATCCTCGACGAGGCGGAGCTGCTGCTGATCGCGGTGCGCCCCGCCTTCCGCCGGCGGGGCGTGGGCGCGGCATTGCTGCGCGGGGTGATCGCCGACGCGCGCGGCCGCAACGTCAAGCGGCTGCATCTGGAGGTGCGCGCGGGCAATCCGGCGGTGGCGCTTTATGTCGCGCAGGGTTTCGCGCAGGTCGGCGCGCGGCGCGATTATTATCGCGGGCATGGCGGACAGAGCTTCGACGCGCACAGCTACGCCATGGACTTGTGAGAATCCTCCGCGCCCGATAGCCCTTGGCGGGAACCAGCCAGGGAGCCACATGTTGATCGCCATCCGGCCAGCCAGACCCGAAGACGCAGCAGCCGTCGCCGCGATCTACGCGCCTTATGTCCTTTCCGGCACCGTCTCCTTCGAAACCGACGCGCCGGATGCGCGGGCGATCCGCGCGCGAATGGCGTCATCGGACGGGCTTTATCCGTGGCTGGTCGCCACATCGGGCGAAGGCGAGGACGCGGGCGTGGTCGCTTATGCCTATGCAGGGCGGTTCCGTGACCGGCCGGCCTATCGCTATGTGGTGGAAACCTCGATCTACGTCTCCGGCTCGGTGCAGGGGAACGGCGTTGGACGGCTGCTCTACGAGGCGCTGATCGACACCTTGCGCGCGCAGGGCTTCACGCAGGCGATCGGCGTGCTCGCCCTGCCGAACGACGCCTCCATCTCGCTGCACGAGGCGGTCGGCTTCCGGCGCGCGGGCGTGTATCGCGAGATCGGATACAAGCATGGGCGCTGGATCGACGTCGGCTTCTGGCAATGCGCGCTGAACGACAGCATGACCCCGCCGGTCGAGCCGCGCCGCTTCGCCGATATCGGCGTGGTGCGCGCCTGACCTAGCGCTTTCCGCGATAGGCGGGCAGCCCCAGCTTGAAGCGGATCGCCGCCGCCCGCAGCGCGAAGCCCGCGGACGTGGCCAGCGTGGCCGCCACGGCGGGCGGCACGCCCAGCAGATTGAGCACGACGTAAAGCGCGGACGCCAGCGCGGCCGCCGTCACATAAAGCTCCGGCCGCATCAGGATCGAAGGCTCGCCCGCCAGCACGTCGCGGATGATCCCGCCGACGCAGGCCGTCACCACTCCCATCAGCACGGCGGGCAGCGGCGGCACGCCGAAGCGCAGCGCCTTGGCCGCGCCATAGACGGCGTAGGCCGCAAGCCCCGCCGCGTCCAGCCAGTCGAGCGCCGCGCCGCGCCACCAGCGCTCCGGCGTGACCCAGATCACCACCGCCGCCGTCAGGCACGCGGCGGCCGCGCGCGCATCCTGCACCCAGAAGACGGGCGCGCCGATCAGCAGGTCGCGCACCGTTCCTCCGCCGACGCCGGTGATGAGCGCGAAGAAGGTCAGCGTCACCATCGTCTGCCCGCGCCGCGCGGCCGCCAGCGCGCCGGAGGCCGCGAACACCGCAAGCCCGGCAAGGTCGAACCATGGCGCGAAGGTGGGGAGAAGATTGACAGGCGGCGTCATAGGCTCCGGTCCGAAGTGGCGCGATGCCCGTGTTAGCCGCCGGTCAGCCGGAATCGGCGCGCATGAACAAGCGGTTGCCGCAGGTTCAGACGCCCTGCGCCATTGCCGCCTTCATTATCCACGCATGATTTGAGGGAGTGAAAACATGCGCAAATCCCTGCTGGCGCTTGCCGCCGTCGCCACGGTCGCGCCGACCCTGATCGCCACCACGCCGGAGGCGGAGGCGCGGGGTCGCCACCAATATCGCGAATGGCGCGGGCATGACGGGCGCTGGCGCTGCCGCCGCCCGGACGGGACGACGGGGCTGATCGTCGGCGGCGCGGCGGGCGCCCTGCTCGGTCGCGCGATCGACACGCGCGGCGACCGGACGCTCGGCACCCTGGGCGGGGCCGCCGTCGGCGCGCTGGCGGGGCGTGCGATCGAGCGCGATTCGGGCGGTCGCGGCT
>JAYRJH010000453.1:0-2274 GCA_041906415.1 Sphingomonas sp.
ATGCTGACAGGCCTGGCGGCGATGCTGCTCGCCGCTCCCGCGCCGGCAGAGGATAGCCTGGCCGACGCGCGGCGGAAGCTCGCCCAGGCCAGGGCGGCGGCGGCGGCGGCCGCGGGCCATGCCGAGGCGCTCGACCGGCAGGCGGCGGCCGAGCGCGACGCCTCCGCCCGTTTCCGCATGGAGGAGCAGGCCGTCGCCGCCCGCATCGCGCGCGCCGAGGCGGATCTGTCGGCGGCCGGAGCGCGCGTCGCGATCGTCTCCGCCCTGCGCGAGAAGCAGCGCGCGGAACTGGCGCGCAAGCAGGAGCCGGTGTCGCGCCTGCTCGCCGGTCTGGCCTCGCTTGCGAGCCGGCCCGCGGTGGCTGCGGTGGCGCAGCCGGGGACGATCGGCGACATGGTCCACCTGCGCGCCGCGCTCGCCGCGACCGTGCCGGTGATCGATGCGCGGACGGCGGACGTGCGCGCCTCGCTCGCCGAATCGCGGCGGCTGGAGGCGGAGGCGGCGAGCGCCGCGAAGGGCCTGCGTGACGGGCGCGCCAACCTGCTCGCCGAGCGCGGGCGGCTGGCGGCGTTGCGCGACCGGCATGACGATGCGGCGGCGCGGTTCGACCGGGATTCCCGCAAGGCCGCCGATCAGGCGATCGCGATGGGCGAGGAGGCGCGCGATCTGGTCGATCGCATGGCGGCGATCGGCGACGAGCGCGAAACATTGGCCGCTCTCTCGCGCCTGCCGGGGCCGCCGGTGGTGGACATGGCGCATTCCGCGTCCTCGCCGGCCTATCGCCTGCCCGCCATCGGCCGGCTGGTGACGGGGATGGGCGAGATTTCGGAGAACGGCGTCCGGGCGCGGGGGCTGACGCTGGCCGTCGCATCCGGCGCGACGCTCGCCGCGCCAGCAGGAGGCAGGGTGATCTTCGCCGGCCCGTTCCGTGGCTATGGCGGCACGATCATCATCGATCACGGCGCCGGGTGGAGCAGCTTGCTCACCGGGCTGGAGACGATTGCGGTGAAGCGCGGGCAGACGGTCGCCGCGGGGCAGTCGCTCGGCCGGGCGGGCGTGGGCGAGGAGCCGCACGTCACGGTGGAACTGCGTCGCCGCGACCGCCCGGTGGACATCACCGCGCTGATCGGATGACCTCTCCCGTCAGCGCGGGGACGATGCGCGTTTCGTCATGCGGTGAAGCGGGCCGCCCTCATTGCCTGTCTCAGGTCCGAAGCCACGAAGCGATTTGACGTCGCCGCCGGATATGAAGCTGTATCGTTCAGGCCTGGTTTAGGCCCCTTAGCGCTTTGCTCCCTTGGCGATATGGGGCTAGAGGTTCGCGTGCCCCTCTCGTCAGGACGACCAGATGAAGTTCAAGCTGTTTCAGGCCACCGCCCTCGTCGCGACGATCGCGCTCGTGCCCGTCGCGACCGGCGCGATGGCGGCGGTCGATACCGACACCTACAAGCAGATGGACAAGTTCCTCGACGTCTATAATCGCATCAAGGCCGATTATGTGGACAAGGTGACGGACGAGCAACTCGTCCGTGGCGCGATCGACGGGATGCTGGCGGCGCTCGATCCCCATTCCTCCTATGTCGACGGGCGCGATTTCGACAATCTGAAGATCCAGACGGAGGGGAATTACGGCGGCCTCGGCCTTTCCGTCACGATGGAGGACGGCGCGGTCAAGGTGATCGCGCCGCAGGAGGATACGCCCGCCGCGCGCGCCGGTATCAAGCCGGGCGACTATATCACCCATATCGACGGCAAGCTGCTCTATGGCAGCACGCTGGACGAGGCGGTGGCGCAGATGCGCGGCAAGCCGGGGACGAAACTGTCCCTCACCATCGTCCGCCCCGGCCGTGACAAGCCGATCGACGTGACGCTCACGCGTGAGGTGATCGTCCAGCGTCCGGTGAAATGGCAGATCAAGGGCGATGTCGGCTATATCGACATCAACACCTTCTCCGAAACCACCGGCGCGGACACGCGCGCCGCGCTGATGGCGATCGACAAGGCGCTCGGGCATCGACCGCTGGGCTATGTGATCGATCTGCGCTCCAACGGCGGCGGGCTGCTGACGCAGGCGATCGAGGTGTCGGACGCGTTCCTCGATCATGGCGAGATCGTCTCCCAGCGCGGGCGCGATCCGCGCGAGAACCAGCGTTACTTCGCCAAGCCGGGCGATGACGCACATGGCCTGCCGGTCATCGTCCTCACCGATTCCGGCACCGCCAGCGCCAGCGAGATCGTGGCCGGCGCGCTTCAGGATCATCACCGCGCGCTGGT
>JAYRJH010000454.1:0-2269 GCA_041906415.1 Sphingomonas sp.
GCAGCGCAACCGGCATCAGGATGGCCAGCGCGCCGACGTTCTTCGTCACCATAGAGAGCAGCGCGGTCGCGCCCGCCAA
The DNA here is from genome assembly GCA_041906415.1 of Sphingomonas sp. Classification (GTDB taxonomy): domain Bacteria; phylum Pseudomonadota; class Alphaproteobacteria; order Sphingomonadales; family Sphingomonadaceae; genus Sphingomonas. Next base: position 80 of record JAYRJH010000454.1, read on the forward strand.
CACCGGCACCTGGCTTCGCGGCCGCTGCAGGTGCGCGGTAAGGGGGCGGATCAGCAGCTCGATCACCCCCGATCGTGCGATCGCCGCGCTCACCACCAGCGCGGAGGCGATGACGATCACCACGTCGCTGGTGAAGCCGCTGAACGCCTCCTTCGCCGGGACGACGCCGACGATCAGTCCGATCAATAGGGCGGTCAGCGATACGACATCGTAACGGAAGCGGCCCGATGCGAAGCACAGGATCGCCCCGCCGATGATCGCGAAGGAAAGCGCCTGATGCGCCGTCAACGGAGCGAGGCCCCAACGAGCGGGGTTAATCCCTTCCGCGCCCTGGTGGCATGGGCTTGCGCGGCGGCGGGCGCTGATTTTCCCGTTTCCGTGAGCCACCCGGCGCTGCCAGCGAGCTTGACCTGCGCCTTGGCGGCCTTCCCCTGTGTCGAATCCATCGCCTCGCCAAACGCACGAAAGCGGTTTCTTCTCCCGCCGCCGCTTGCCAGCGCGCGCGACTTGTTGACATCAATACGGCCACGCGCCCCTCCTTCGTCCTAGATCGCGCCAGCGACGTTTCGCTGCAGGACCAGATCCGCACCGGCGTGATCGCGCTGATCCTGTCGCAGGCGTGGCCGCCAGGACATCGCCTGCCGTCGTCGCGCGTGATGGCGCGGGTGCTCGGCGTGGCGCGGAACACGGTGACGATCGCCTATCAGCAGCTCGTCGCCGACGGCCATGTCATCGCGCGCGATCGCAGCGGGCTATTCGTCGCGGGCGATCTCGCCATCGCCCGCAACGGCTCCGGCGGCATCGCGGGGATCGCGGAGCGCGCGCCGGCCGATCATCTCCAGTGGAGCCGCCGCCTGCCGCCGTCGCCTGACCTGCCGGAACCGCGACCGGCCAATTGGCAGCAATATCCCTATCCTTTCCTCGACGGCTGTTTCGACGACAGCCTGTTCCCCGCCGACGAATGGCGCGAGGCGGCGAGCCTGTCGCTCAAGCGGCGGCAGATCGCGTCATGGTCCGGCATCGCCGACGACGATCCGGCGCTTGTCGAGGAGATACGGACCAAGATCCTGCCCCGGCGCGGCATCTATGCGCGGCCCGACGAGATATTGCTGACGCTGGGCGCGCAGCATGCGCGGGTGCTGGCGCTGGAGCTGTTCTGCCGGGAGGGGAGCCGGGTGGCGATCGAGGAGCCGGGCCTCGCCGAATTGCGCGCGCTGGTCGCGGCGCGCGGCGGGACGGTGGCGCCGCGGCCGGTCGACGGCGACGGGCTGGTTCCGGGGCGGATGCTGGCGGATTGCGACGTGGTGATGGTGACGCCCAGCCACCAGCTTCCCACCGGCGCCACCCTGTCGCTCGAACGCCGCGCCGCGCCGCGCTGCTGGCGCTGGCCGAGGCGCATGACCTGATCGTCGTAGAGGACGATTTCGAGTGCGAGACGAATTATCTGGATCGCGATTATCCCGCGATGCGCGGCATGTCCGGCGGGCATCGCGTGGTCTATATCGCCGGCCTCGCCAAGGTGCTCGATCCCGGATTGCGGCTGGGCTTCATGGTCGCGGACCGCGAGGTGATCGCGCACCTGCGCGAGCTGCGCCGCCTGTCGGTGCGCCAGCCCCCGCCCAATAACCAGCGCGCGGCCGCGCAATTCCTCTCGCTCGGCCATTACGACACGATGATGCGGCGGCTGGGGCGGGAGTTCCGCGCGCGGCAGATCGCGCTGCGCGACGCGCTCAACCACTATCTGCCGCGCGCGATCGCGATCCAGCCGGTGCGCGGCGGCACCACCATGTGGGTGCGCGGGCCGGACGGGCTGGATGTCGGCGATTTCGCGCGGGCGGCGGAACGGCGCGGCGTGCTGATCGAGCAGGTGGAGCATTATTACGCGGAAACGCCACCGCCCGCCCTGTTCCGGCTGGGGATCACCAGCCTGCCGATGGAGCGCATCCGACCGGGCATCGCCGCCCTGACCGCCGCGTTCAACGACGTTGCCGGGAACCGCGCCGCGCCGCTCCCGGTGCTGACCGGCCGCGCCCTGCGCGAGAAGATGAGCGGCGCGCGGCTCGACTGCCGCACGATCTACGGCGATCCCTGCACCATGGGATGTCGAGGGGCGCCGCTACATCGACTTCGCGGGCGGCATCGCCGTGCTCAACGTCGGCCACCGCCATCCGCGCGTGATGGCGGCGGTGC
>JAYRJH010000455.1:0-2261 GCA_041906415.1 Sphingomonas sp.
GAAGAAGATCGGGCCGAACATGTTCTCGGTGAAGATCTGGAGCAGGATGCCCTCGCCATTCTCCACCGATCCGTCGATCAGGATGCGGTTCTTGCGCAGCCGCTCGATATCCTCGCCATGGCCGGGGACGCGCTTGTCGACCAGTTCGTAATAGGTTTCGATCGTGTCCTGAAGCGTCACGCCGCGCGCGCGCAGCCGCTCCACCGTGTCGTAGATATCGTCGGTGGTGAGCGCGAGATGCTGGATGCCCTCGCCCTTGTATTCGCGGATGAATTCCTCGATCTGGCTCTTGTCGTCCTGGCTTTCGTTCAGCGGGATGCGGATTGCGTGGTCGGGCGCGATCATCGCCTGGCTGAACAGGCCGGTCGCCTGGCCCTTGATGTCGAAATACTTCTGCTCCTCGAAGTTGAAGAGCGTGCGGTAGAATTCGCTCCACACCCGCATCTGCCCGCGCCGGACATTGTGGGTGAGGTGGTCGAGCAGGTCGAGGCCGACGTTGTTCTTCGCCTCCGCCTCGCGCCAGCCGGGAAATTCCGCCCAGTCGGCATAGAGATCGATGCCGTCCTTGATGAAATAGAGGTAGCTGCCGCCGATCCCCTGGATCACGGTATCGTCCTCGTCGGTCGGCTTCGCGCCATGCTCAAGCGCCCATTTCATCGCCGCTTCCGGATCGGCCACGCGGAACGCCATGGCGCTGGCCGACGGGCCGTGCTCGCCGCGGAAGGCCGCCACGCGCCCCGCCTCGTCGCGGTTGAGCATCAGGTTGATGCGGCCCTGCTTGTAGCGGGTGATGTTCTTGTTCGGGTGGCGATGCGTGGGGACGAAGCCCAGTTGCTCGAACTGCCGCGCCATGGCCTCCGGATCGGGGGAGGTGAACTCGACGAACTCGAAGCCGTTGAGGCCCAGCGGATTGGCGTCGGTCATGATGAGTCTTTCCGTGGAATGGTATCAATTGAAACCAATATCGCGTGTTGAGCCTTTGGTGTCAAATGCTACGGTCCGCGCATGGCCAACCAGCTTCAGCTCGATCGGTTCCTGCCGTATCGCCTGTCGATCACCTCCAATCTGGTGAGCGACCGGATAGCCCGGGCCTATGAATCGATGTTCGGCCTTTCGATCCCCGAATGGCGGCTGGTGGCGGTGATCGCGGAGGTGGATGCGATCACCCAGGCGGACATCGGCGAGCGCACGCGGATGGACAAGGTGACGGTCAGCCGCGCCGCCATAGCCTTGGTCGATCGGGGGCTGTTGCAGCGCGCGCCCAATGCGACGGACAAGAGATCGCATCTCCTGTCGCTCACCGATGCGGGGCGGGAGCTTTACGCGTTGGTCGCGCCCAAGGCGCTGGAGCTGGAGCGGCGCATCTTCGCCAGTTTCGCGCCCGCCGAGCTTGAGGCGTTCATCGCCTTGCTGCGGCGGATCGACGCGGCCGTGCTGGAGACGATCTGAGCCATGGCGCAGCCGCCGCTGATCGCCGGCGTGGAGCTTGGCGGCACGAAATGCATCGCCATCCTCGCGCGCGGGCCGGACGAGATACTCGAACGCGTGCGCATCCCCACCACCCGGCCGGAGGAGACGCTCGCGGCGCTTGAGGCGACGATCGACGGCTGGCGCGGATTCGCCGCGATGGGGATCGCGAGCTTCGGCCCGATCTCGATCGACCGTCATGCGGCGGATTACGGCAGCATCACCGTGGCGGCCAAGCCGCATTGGGCGCACACCGACGTCGCCCGGCGTCTGGGCGCGCGCTATGGCGTGCCGGTCGGCTTCGACACCGATGTGGTCGGCGCGGCGCTGGGCGAGATGCGCTGGGGCGCGGCGCGCGGGCTGGGGGACATGGCCTATGTCACCGTCGGCACCGGCATCGGCGTGGGGCTGATCGCGGGCGGGCGGCCGGTCAGCGGGCTGACCCATGCCGAACTGGGCCATATCCGCCCGGCGCGCATGACGGGGGACGATTGGCCGGGCATCTGCCCGTTCCATGGCGCATGCGTCGAGGGCCTGGCCTCCGGCCCCGCGATCGCGGCGCGCGCGGGCGAGACGGGGAAGGACCTGCCGCACGACCATCCCGAATGGCGGAACGTGGCGCATACGCTGGGGCAGTTGATGCACACGCTGGTGATGACCGGCGTGCCGCGCCGGATCGTGATGGGCGGCGGGGTGATGGTCGGCAACCCGTTCCTGCTGCCGATGATCCGCACGATGATGCGTGAATCGCTCAACGGATATATCGCCTTCAGCGAGGTGGTGGAGGGCGAGCG
>JAYRJH010000020.1:0-16064 GCA_041906415.1 Sphingomonas sp.
TCACCCCTCTGCTCGCCGCCGGCCAGCGCGATTTCGGGGAGAATCGTGTGGCTGAGGCGCAGGCGAAATGGCCGGTGTTGCGCGAGCAATGGCCGGATGCGCGGCTCCATCTGATCGGCCAGCTCCAGTCGAACAAGGCGGCCGAGGCGGTGGCGCTGGCCGACGCGATCCATTCGGTCGATCGCCCGTCGCTGGTGGGGGCCCTGGCGAAGGCGATGGATGCGCAGGCCAGGCGGCCGGCCTGTTTCGTGCAGGTCAATATCGGCGAGGAAGCGCAAAAGGGCGGATGCGCGATCGCGGACCTTCCGGCCTTGCTTGCCGAGGCGCGGGCCGCGGACCTGCCGGTCAGGGGCCTGATGTGCCTGCCGCCGGCGGGCGTGGAAGCCGCTCCCTATTTTGCCTTGCTCGCAAAAATGGCGCGCGATGAAGGGCTTGCGGAGCTGAGCATGGGCATGTCCGACGATTTCGAAACCGCCGTGATGCTCGGCGCGACCCATGTCCGCGTCGGCAGCGCGCTGTTCGGGGCGCGAGCATGAGCTTCGAGGCCATATTGTTCGATTTCGACGGCGTGCTGATCGAGAGCGAGGCGATCGGCAATCTTCAGATCGCCAATTATCTCACGGCGATCGGCCATCCGACGACGCCGGAAGAATCCATGGCGAATTTCATGGGATTGGCGGGCGATGCCTTCCTCCAGCGGATCGAGCAATGGATCGGCCGCCCGATCCCGGAGGATTTCCACATAGCGCGCAAGGCGGAAGATGCGCGCGTGATGGCTGCGGGCGTGGATGCGGTGGCGGGCGCGGTCGCCTTCGTCGAATCGCTGCCGAGAGACCTGCCGCGCGCGATCGTTTCCTCCAGCTCGACGCGCTGGATTCGCCGGCATCTGGAGCATATCGGGCTGGCGGACGCTTTCGGCGAGCATGTCTATTCCGGGCGCGAGCATGTCGTCAGGGGGAAGCCCGCGCCCGATCTCTATCTCTATGGCGCGGAGCAGCTCGGCGTATCGATCGGGCGTTGCGCGATTTTGGAGGATTCTCCCGTGGGCGCGACCGGCGCGGTGGCGTCCGGCGGGCATGTCATCGGATTATGCGCCGGCAGCCATTGCCCGCCGGATCACGACCGGCGGCTGCGCGCGCTGGGCGTCCATGATATCGCGCACGATTTCGTTGAGGTCGCGCGGCTGATCGGAGGGAAGGGCTAGATCCGCTCCCCGCTCAATCGCTGGCACACCATATCCAGTTGATCGAGCGTCGAATAATCGAGCGTGATCGATCCGCCGCGCTCGCCGTGCGATATGCGGACGTTCAGGCCGAGCAGATCGGAAAGCTGGCGCTCCAGCGCCGCGATATCGGCATTGGCCTCCTGTCGCCCCTTTCCACCGGCCGAGGAGCGGCCGGCGGCGGGTTTGGCGGCGCTGGCGAGCTTCTCGGTCTGGCGGACGGAGAGGCCTTTTTCGATCACCTCCCGCGCCAGCGCGGCCGGGTCCGGCGCGCCGATCAGCGCGCGGGCGTGGCCCATCGACAATTTGCCGTCGACCACAAGGGCTTGAATTTCTTGCGGAAGATCAAGCAATCTCAACAGGTTGGCAATATGGCTGCGAGACTTGTGGACAATCCGCGCCAAAGCCTCCTGCGTATGGCCGAATTCGTCCGCCAGCCGGTGATAGGCTTCCGCTTCCTCGATGGCGTTGAGATCCTGTCGCTGGATGTTTTCCAGCAGCGCGATCTGCAACGTATCGCTGTCGGTATAATCGCGGACGACGACCGGCACCTCGTGCAGACGCGCGCGCTGCGCCGCCCGCCAGCGGCGTTCGCCGGCGACGATCTGATAGTCATGGCCATGCGGACGGACGATGATCGGCTGGATCACGCCGCGCTCGGCGATGGAGGCGGCAAGCTCGGCAAGCGCGGCCTCGTCGAAATGGCGGCGCGGCTGATCGGGGTGCGGCGCGATCGAGCTGACCGGGATCATTCGCACGCCCGTCGCGCTCTGGCCCTCCGTCGCCGTCTCCGCCTCGTCGCGCGCGAAATCGCCGAGCAGGGCGTTCAGGCCGCGGCCGAGGCCGGGGCGGGGGCGGCGATCGGTCATGCGGCGGCCTCATTGCTGCGGGGGAGGCGAGCGATCAATTCGCGGGCCAATGCGATATAGGCCTCCGATCCGCTGCACCGATGATCGTAGATCAGCGCCGGCAGCCCATGGCTCGGCGCTTCGGAAAGGCGGACGTTGCGCGGGATCACCGTATCGAACACGACGCGGCCCAGCACGGCGCGCACATCGTTGGCCACCTGTTCCGTCAGGCGGTTGCGCCGGTCATACATGGTGAGCGCCACCCCCATGATCGAAAGCGAGGGGTTGAAACGCGCGCGGATGCGCTCGACGGTGCTGAGCAACTGGCTCAACCCCTCCAGCGCGAAAAATTCGCATTGCAGCGGAACGAGCAGCGAATCCGCCGCCACCATCGCGTTGATCGTCAGCAGGCCGAGCGAAGGCGGGCAATCGATCAGCACGATATCCCAACGCGGTGAGCACGCCTCGATCGCGCGAAGCAGGCGATGCGTGCGTGCTTCCAGTTCGACCAGCTCGATTTCAGCGCCGGAAAGATCGACCGTGGCGGGAAGGATTTCGAGACGCGGCACACCGGACTGGACCACGCCCTGCTCGATCGGCGTGCCGTCGACCAGCACATGATAGCTGGATATGCTGCGCGCCGACTGGCCGATCCCAAGGCCGGTAGAGGCGTTTCCCTGCGGGTCGAGGTCGATCAGCAGCACGCGCTTTCCCGTCGCCGCGAGCGCGGTGGCGAGATTGATGGCGCTGGTCGTCTTGCCGACTCCGCCCTTCTGGTTGGCGACCGCGATACAGATCATCGGATGCGAACCTTTTCTGCGATCAGGATACCGGATTCCGCATCGGTGATGCTTGGTTCCACGTGGAACAATCCGTGCCAGCCCCGGCGCGCGCTTTCAAGCTCGCTGTGCACCGAACGACCGCGCGGCAGGATATAATGTGTGGATATGTCGGCGACATGCCGTGTCGCGCGAAGCAGATCGTCCACCGGCGCGACCGCGCGCGCGCTGATGATATGCTGCAAGGGGAGGCTGACCGCTTCGACCCTGGCGGTGAGGATCGCGGCATTGGGCGCATCGGCCAGCGCGGCGCACAGGAAGTCCACCCGGCGTCGGCGCGGTTCGACCAGCGTCACTTGCGCCGGGGTCAGAAACGCAACGATCACGCCCGGAAAGCCCGCGCCCGATCCGATATCGAGCCAGCGCGTTTCGCTGCCGATATCTCCGGCCAGCGGAATCAGTTGCGCGGAATCGAGGATATGGCGCGACCAGATGGTCTCCAGCGTGGAGCGGGAGATGAGGTTCTGATTCCCGCTTTCCGCGATCACCTGGTCAGCGAATCGCGCGACGCGTTCGGTCGCCGACGGGCCGAAGCGCGCCGCGACCCAATCGCGTGCATCCTGCTCCGTCATGCGCCGGCCTTCGCATGGAGCCACAGGGCGGTGAGTGCCGCGGGGGTGACGCCGCGCACCCGCGAGGCTTCATCCAGCGTTCGAGGACTGGCTTCCAGCAATCGCTCGCGCATCTCGTTCGACAGGCCGTTGACCCGGGTCAGATTCTCCCCGGCGGGGATGGCGATCGCGGCGTCGCGGCGCATCCGTGCGATTTCGTCCGCCTGCCGTTCCAGATAGGGGGCGTATCGGGCATCCTCCTCCGCTTCCCGAAGGAGGTCGGCATCGATCCCGTCCCGTTCGCCGCGTGCGATCGCCTCGCGCTGCCGATTGCGGTCAGCGACGTGCGCACGGCGCGCGGGAGTGAGCAATCCATGCGCCGCCGCGATATCGGAAAGCCGTGACTCGGCATTGTCGGCGCGCAGCGCGAGCCGATATTCGGCGCGGGCGGTAAGCATCCGATACGGCTCGGTAACGCCCTGCAGCACGAGGTCATCGATCATCACCGCGAGATAACTGGTCGCGCGATCGAGCAGTAGCGGCGCAATGTCCAGCGTATGAGCGGCGGCGTTGGCTCCGGCAACCAGCCCTTGCGCCGCTGCTTCCTCATAGCCCGTCGTGCCGTTGATCTGCCCGGCGAGGAACAGTCCCGGCAACGCGCCCAGCGCCAGCCGGTGATCGAGCGCGCGGGGGTCGATATGATCGTATTCCACCGCATAGCCCGGCGTGACGATCGCAACCCCTTCCAGCCCCGGAATGGACCGGACCATCGCGAGCTGCACATCGGCCGGAAGCGAGGTGGAGATGCCGTTGGGATAGACGAGCGGATCGTCCAGCCCTTCGGGTTCGAGGAAGATCTGGTGCCCGTCTCGGTCGCCGAAGCGGCGGATCTTGTCCTCGATCGATGGGCAATAGCGCGGCCCGCCTGCCTCGATCGCGCCGGTGTGGAGCGGCGAACGGTGGAGATTGTCGCGAATGATCGCGTGGGTCTGCTCCGTCGTGCGGGAGATGGCACAGGCGAGCTGGGGGAGGGCGCGATTGCGCGTCATCGGGGACATGGTCCAGACGTCCGCGTCCGAAGGCTGGGGAGCGAGCGCCGCCCAGTCGATCGTGCGGCCGTCGAGGCGCGGCGGGGTGCCGGTCTTCAGGCGTCGCACCGGCAGGCCCAGCGCGCGGAGCTGCCGGGCAAGCTCGATCGCGCCGGCCTCCCCGATGCGGCCGCCATCCTCCTGCTCGTCGCCGCGAAAGATTCGCCCGCCGAGGAAGGTGCCCGTCGCCAGCACAACGGCGCTTGCCAAGATCCTCGCGCCGTCGATCAGCTCGACGCCAGCCGCCTTGCCCGCTTCCAGGATCAGCGCGGAGGCTTCCCCCTCGATCACCGTCAGGCGTTCCTGCCGGGAGAGTTGTTGCTGGATCGAGCGCGCGTAGAGTTTCCGGTCGGCCTGGATGCGCGGACCCTGCACCGCCAGCCCCTTGCTGCGGTTGAGCATCCGATGATGAATGGCGGCCGCATCGGCGGCGCGGGCCATCAATCCGTCGAGCGCATCGACCTCACGCACGAGATGCCCCTTGCCCAATCCGCCGATCGACGGATTGCAGGACATGGCGCCGATCCTGTCGCGGCGATGGGAGAGCAGGGCCGTGCGCGCGCCGCGCCTCGCGGCGGCGGCGGCAGCCTCCGTCCCCGCATGACCGCCGCCGATCACGATCACGTCAAATGATTGTTCCACGTGAAACGTCACTTCCCGATGCAAAAGCGCGAGAACAGGGCATCGAGCATCGCTTCCGTCGCATCCACGCCCATGATGCCCGCAATCTGTCGCATCGCATAGCGCACTCCCTCCGCGCGCACCAATAGATCGGCATCCATGCCGTCGCGGGCGACGGAGTCGCGCGCGGTCTGTACCGCCATGCGCTGCTGTTCGCGGAGAAGCGCACCGTCCACCGGAATCAGGAACGCGGCACGCGCCTCGATTGCCTGCCAGAGCCGCTCGATGCTGGCGCCGTCATCTCGGGACACCGCGATTCGTTCCTCGGGCCGCTCTGCGCGCTCGGGCAGATCGGCGCGCGCGTGAATGGCGAGCGTCGGCCATTCCGCCGGGGGTGGACCATCGTCGAGCCAAAGCACGAGATCGGCGGTGGCGGCGGCGACGCGCGCGCGCTCGATGCCGATGCGCTCGACCGGATCGGCCGTTTCGCTCGCGAGGCCGGCTGTGTCGATCAGCGTGAAGAGCTGGCCTTTGCGCGTCACCCGCGCTTCCAGCACGTCGCGAGTAGTGCCGGCGATCGGGGTGACGATGGCCGCATCCCGGGCGAGCATCGCGTTGAAGAGAGAGGATTTCCCGGCGTTGGGCGATCCCGCCAGCACAATCCGGCAACCCTCGCGCAGCCGCTCGACGGTGGGACGCGCGAGCAGGGCGTCCACGTCCGCCAGCCACGCCCTGATCGCGGAACCGAGCGCCGCATCGTCGGCCGCGTCCACATCGTCTTCGTCGCTGAAGTCGATCATCGCCTCGATGCGCGCGGCGATGGTGGAAAGGGTGGAGAGCCAGCCCCGCATCGCGCGGCTGATTTCTCCTTCCACGCTGGCGATGGCGGCGCGGCGCTGTTGTTCGGTTTCGGCTTCGAGCAGATCGGCGAGGCCCTGGGCCTGGGCGAGGTCCACGCGCCCGTTCTCCAGCGCGCGCCGGGTGAATTCGCCGCCCCGCGCGCGGCGCAGCTCCGGTTGCGCGGCCAGCGCGCGCTCCACCGCCGTGACCGTCGCGATGCCGCCGTGGAGATGAAGCTCGACGATATCCTCGCCCGTCGCACTATGCGGCCCGGGGAACCAGAGCAGGAGCGCCTCGTCGAGCAGCGCGCCGTCCGCGCTGTGCAGCCGCCGCATCACCGCGCGGCGCGGCGCGGGAAGGGGGCCGGCCAGCGCTTCCGCCGCGGCGGCGGCTCGCGGCCCGCTCACGCGCAGCACCGCGATGGCGGCGGGGGGCTGGCCGCTGGAAACCGCGAAGATCGTGTCCATCAGCCGCCGGGCTTGGTTCCCGCCTCGAACAGCCGGCGCCAGAAGTTCACTCCGGCCTCGCCCATCGGCGCCCAGTTTTTCATGACGTTTTCAAAAACTTCCGGGCGCAACAGGCCGCCCTGGATCAGATCCTGCATCTTGGCGATATAGGCTTCGTGGATCGGGGTGAGATCGGGCAGGCCCATCAGCCGCCGCGCTTCCTCCGGCGTGCAATCCACTTCGACATTCACTTTCATTCCCGCACTCCTTGAGCCGCGCTGGTTCGCGCGATAGCGTCGGGGCCGATGTAGCGGATATCGCCGGCCCTGTCGCGGGCGTGCGAAGCTGGAGTTTGAACATGGGTGAGATGATCGACGTCGAAACTTTGGATCATGATGGCCGGTTCGGGGCCTATGTGGCGAAGCCGGCCGGCACGCCCACGGCCGCGATCGTGGTGATTCAGGAGGTGTTCGGCGTCAACGCCGGCATCCGCCGCAAGTGCGACAGGCTGGCGGAACAGGGATATCTGGCGATCGCGCCCGATCTGTTCTGGCGGCTGGAGCCGGGCATCGAGCTTGACCCCGACGTTCCCACGGAGATGCAGCGCGGGCTGGAGCTGTTCGGCAAGTTCGATCAGGACGCGGGCATCCGCGATATCGAGGCGACGATCCGCAAGGCGCGCGCGCTGCTCGGCGGCAAGGGCAAGGTCGGGTGCGTGGGCTATTGTCTTGGCGGCCGGCTGGCTTTCATGACCGCGTGCCGCACCGACATCGACGCGGCAGTGGGATATTACGGCGTCGGGATCGACGGGCTGCTGGGCGAGAAGCACGCGATCGCCCATCCGGTGATGCTGCACGGCTTCGTCGACAAGGCGGCGCAGCAGCGGATGCACGAGGGGCTGGACGATCATCCGCGCGTGACGATCCACGATTATCCCGGCGAGGACCATGGCTTCGCGACGGAAATGGGCAATCGGCGCTCGCCCCGGGCGGCCGATCTTGCCGACGAGCGGACAGCGGCCTTCTTCAAGGCGAATCTGGGCTGAGGAGACAACGGCGCTCTCCTCGCATTCGGGGTGTGAGCGCCGTTCCGTTCAATCGCTCAGATCGGATGCCCGTCGGCGTCGCGCAGCACCTCGCGGCGGCCGACATGATCCGGGCGGCCGACGATGCCGTCCTTCTCCATCCGCTCGATCAGGCGGGCGGCGCTGTTGTAGCCGATGCGGAGCTGGCGCTGGAGCCATGAGGTGGAGGCTTTCTGGCTCTCGCACACCAACTGGATCGCGGCGCGATATTGCTGGTCCTCGGCCGAATCCTCACCCGTCGGCGCGCCTTCCAGGTCGAAGCTCTGTTCCGGCTCCTCGGTGACGGAGGTGACGTAATCGGGCGCACCCTGCGCTCGCCAGTGATCGGTCACGGCGTGGACCTCGTCATCCGAGACGAACGGACCATGGACGCGAACGATCCCCTTGCCGCCGGGCATGTAGAGCATGTCGCCCTTGCCCAAGAGCTGCTCCGCGCCCTGTTCGCCCAGGATGGTGCGCGAATCGATCTTCGAGGTGACGTGGAAGGAGATGCGGGTCGGCAGGTTCGCCTTGATGACGCCGGTGATGACGTCCACCGAAGGACGCTGCGTCGCCATGATGAGGTGGATGCCCGCCGCGCGCGCCTTCTGCGCGAGGCGCTGAATGAGGAATTCCACCTCCTTGCCCGCCGTCATCATCAGGTCCGCCAGCTCGTCGACGATCACGACGATCTGCGGCAGCACCTGATAATCGAGTTGCTCCTCCTCATAGACCGGCTGGCCGTTCTCCCCGAAGCCGGTCTGCACGCGGCGGCCCAGCGGCGTGCCTTTGGCGCGGGCTGCGCGGACCTTGTCGTTGAAGCTGCCGAGCGAGCGCACGCCGAGCGAGGACATCTGGCGATAGCGGTCCTCCATCTGCTCCACCGCCCATTTGAGCGCGCGCACCGCCTTGGCCGGATCGGTGACGACGGGAGCGAGCAGATGCGGAATGTCGTCATACATCGACAGTTCCAGCATCTTCGGATCGATCATGATCATCCGGCACTGATCCGGCGTCAGCCGGTAGAGCAGGGACAGGATCATGCAGTTCAGCCCGACCGACTTGCCCGATCCGGTGGTGCCCGCCACCAGCAGGTGCGGCATCGGCGCGAGATCCGCGATCACCGGATCGCCCGCGATATTTTTTCCAAGGATAACAGGTAGTTGTGCGGACTGATCCTCGAAGGATTGCGATCCGACCAATTCGTGCAGCGACACCGTCTCGCGCTTGGCGTTGGGCAGTTCGATGCCGATCACGGTGCGCCCCGGGATCGTCGCGACGCGCGCCGACACGGCGGACATGTTGCGCGCGATATCGTCGGCGAGGGAGACGACGCGCGTCGCCTTGATCCCCGGCGCCGGCTCCAGCTCATACATGGTGACGACAGGGCCGGGGCGGACCTCCTTGATCTCGCCGCGCACGTGGAAATCGTCCAGCACGGTTTCGAGCAGGCGCGCGTTGCGCTCCAGCGCGGCCTTGTCGATCGCATTGTTCTGCGGCGGCGGGGCGGGCGTGAGCAGGTCGATCGAGGGCAGGACATAATTGTCCCGCAGGTCGAGCTGTTGCTGTTGCGTCTTCGGACGCGCGGCGGAGGGGGCCAGGGTGCGCTCGCTGATGACCGGGCCGGGGCGCGGATCGGGTTGCGCCACGGGACGCGGCGGCACCGGGCGCCGGATCAGTTCCAGCGGCTCGTCCTCATCGTCGATCGCGGCGGGCGCTCGCTCGCGGCGGGTGCGCCATACGCGCGGCAGGGCGATGTCGATGCTCCGGCCCCACAGGATCGCGCCCGCGACACCGGCGATCAGCCCCAGCGCGATCACCGCCCAATAAGCGACGGCGGCGTTGTTCGCGAAGGACAGGAGCCAGCGGGCCGCCGCGACCACGCCCAGCCCGATCGCGCCGCCCCAGCCGAAGGGCAGCGCCGGCACCGCGCCATGGGAGACGCAGCCCAGCGCCGTCGCCATCAGCGCCACGCCCAGGGCGGCGTTGCGCAGCATCCGTCCCCATTCGCCGACCGGCTGGTTGCGCCACAGCCGCAGCGCCACGATCGGCCCCACGGGCAGCAGCAGTGCCACCGCCGGGCCGAGCAAGGTGAGCGCGATGTCCGCGAACCATGCGCCGCCCGTGCCGATCAGGTTGCGCGGCCCGCCGCCGGCCGCGGTATTGAGCGCGGCGTCGCCCGGCGAGTAGGTCGCCAGCGCCAGCGCCATCAGCATGGTGCCCAGAAGCAGCGCGAGCGCCACGATCAGCGCGCCGCTGCGCACTGCCCCCGCCTTCATCGTTTCGCGCCACAGCGATGCGTCCGCCCGGCTCGCCATTGCCTTCAAGTCCCCCGACGATTTCCTGAAATGTTCCGGTGGAATCATCGGCCGCCGCGAGTCCCGCGTCAAGAGAGCGCGATTGGCAGCACGCCGGTTCGGGGATAGAGCGTGGCGGATGGAACACGCGGACGTCCTAATCCTTGGCGGCGGGCTAGTCGGCGCCACGCTGGCGCTGGCGCTGGATCGCCATGGCATCTCCACGATCGTGGTCGACCCGGCTGACCCCGTCGTCACCACCGCCGCCGGCTTCGACGGCCGCGCCTCGGCGATCGCGAGCGCCAGCCACCGGATGCTGGAGGCGATCGGCGTGGGCGAGGGGCTGGCCGGGCATGGCTGCGAGATCCGCCATATCCGGGTGAGCGACGGGCTGGCGCCGGGCAAGCTCGATTTCATCCCCGACGCCGACGACGGCGCATTGGGCACCATGTATGAGAACCGGCGGATGCGGATCGCGCTGGCGGAGGCGCTGAAAGGCTCCACCGTCGATCTCAGGATGAAGACGCGCGCGCTTTCGGTGGAGCGATCGGCGGGCGGGGTGACGGCGGAACTGTCGACCGGGGAAACCGTCACTGCCTCCCTGCTGGTCGCGGCGGAGGGGCGCAATTCGCCCACGCGCCTGGCGGCGGGGATCGATGTCGCGCAGTGGCGCTACGATCACACCGCGATCATCGCCGCGTTCAACCATGAGCGTTCGCATGAGGATACGGCCTACGAGATTTTCTACCCCGCCGGGCCGTTCGCATTGCTGCCGCTGGTGGATGATGCGGCGGGGCATCGTTCCGCGATCGTCTGGACGGTGAAGGGAGCGGATGCGCCTGCGATGCTGAAGCTGGGCGACCGGGCCTTTCTGGCGGAAGCGGAAAAACGGATGGGCGGCTTCCTCGGCGCGCTCACCGCCGCCAGCCCCCGATCGAGCTACCCGCTCGGTTTCCACCACGCAGCGAAGATGACGGCGGAGCGACTGGCGCTGGTGGGCGATGCGGCGCACGGCATCCATCCGATCGCCGGGCAGGGGCTGAACCTCGGCCTGCGCGACGTGGCGGCGCTGGTGGAGGTGCTGGTCGAAGGGCGACGAATCGGGCTGGAGGCGGGCGACGCGCAATTGCTCGACCGCTATCAGCGCTGGCGCAGCCTGGACACGCTGATGGTGGCGGGCGCGACCGATGCGTTGACCCGCCTGTTCGGCATCCCGGGCCGCGCGGCGAGCGCGATCCGGCGCTTCGGCATCTCGGCGGTCGATCGCCTGCCGCCGCTGAAGGCGCGCTTCATGGCGGAAGCGCGCGGCGAGGCGGGCGCGCTGCCGAAATTGCTGCAGGGGGTGATGGTTTAGGGTTTGCGCCGCCCTTCCCGCTCGCCCTGAGCTTGTCGGGCCGAACGGAGGAGGCGTGGCGTCAAGCCGCCAGCGGGAACCTGAGCAGGCGATCCTCCACCGGCACCAGCGCCTCCGCCTCTTCCCCAATCGCGCGGGCGATTTCGGGATGGGCGGCATCCAGCCCCCCGGTGAGCGCGCCGAATGCGGGCAGCACGATCTTCCGGCCGCTCGCCACGAAGCAGCGCCGTGAGACGAGTCTTCCTCTGACGCGGATGCGCAGGCGTGGGTGGAAATGACCGGAGAGTTCGGGACGCGGGTCGCCCGGCTCCGCCTCATGGCGCAGGACGATGCCGTCCACCACCGCTTCCTCCGCCACCTCGCCGCCGCAATGCGCGGCGACGGCGGGATCGTGGTTGCCGGTGATCCACGTCCACCGCGCCTTCGCCATCAGCGCGCGCAGCACCTCAAGCGCCCGGGAGGTCAGGCGTTCGCCGCCGTCGATGTCATGGAAGCTGTCGCCCAGGCACCAAATTTCCCGTGGCCCCACGCGATCGGCCAAAGCGGCGAGGTTGGCCAGCGTCGCCAGCGAATCATAGGGCGGCAGCATCTGCCCCGTCCGCGCGAAGAAGCTCGCTTTCTCCAGATGGAGATCGGCGATCAGCAGCGCCCCGCGCGCCGGCCAGAACAAAGCGCCCTCCGGCAGCGCGGCAAGCTCCTGACCAGCGAACGAAAAGCGAACCATCGCCCCGCCATGCCGCAAGCCGGCGGGGCGATCAACCGGCTTACCCCGCGTAGGCCTTCACCAGATCGAACAGATAATCCCGGCCCAGATAGAGCCCGGAGACGCGGATGCGTTCGT
Source organism: Sphingomonas sp. (assembly GCA_041906415.1). Lineage (GTDB taxonomy): Bacteria > Pseudomonadota > Alphaproteobacteria > Sphingomonadales > Sphingomonadaceae > Sphingomonas. The sequence continues at coordinate 12,011 of JAYRJH010000020.1, forward strand.
TCAGCCCGTGGATGCCGTTGAGATCCGTCTCCACCAGAATCCCCGGCGCGCCATAGACCGGCATGTTGATCTTGCCGAAGAACACCGCGTCGGTGGCGCCCGTGGACATCATCGGCACCATCGGCACGCCGGGAAAATATTTCGCCCCAACCGTCTTCATCGGGCCGATGATCTTCGGATCGAGCGCCGGCGGCACGGCGATCGGGCGGATCGGCTGGTTAGCGGTGACCTTCACCTTCGCGCCCGCAAGCTCCTGCAGCTTCGCCAGCGTGCCCTCCACGCTCTCGCCGGGGAAGATGCGGCAATTGACGTTGGCGGTGGCGCGCTGCGGCAGCGCGTTTTCGGCATGGCCCGCGTTCACCAGCGTCGCGACGCAGGTGGTGCGGAGCGTGGAATGAAGCAGCTTGTCGCGGTTGAGGATCGCATTGGCCTGCGCATCCTGCGGATTGGCGAGCAGGCGGCTGATCGCATCCGCCACCGGCCCCGGCGCGCCCTTCGCCGTCGCGGCGAGGAAAGCGCGGGTGGTGTCGGTCAGCTTCGTCGGAAAATCGTAATTCTGCACGGCGCGCAGCGCGTCATCCAGCTCGTAGATCGCATTCTCCGGCGTCGGCGCGGAGCTGTGGCCGCCCGGATTGGTCGCGACGAAGGTGAAGTTCTGCGCGGCCTTCTCGCCCACCTGCACCGCCAGCACTTCCGGCTTGCCATCGGCGCTGAAACGCCCGCCGCCGCCTTCGTTCAGCGCGAACTCGCCGCTCACCAGCTCCGGCCGGTTGGCGGTGAGCCAGTCCGCGCCGTTGAAGGCATAGGTGGTTTCCTCGCCGCAGGTCAGCGCCATCTTGATCGTGCGCTTCGGCTTGTAGCCCTGCTGCCTGAAGCGGATCATCGTATCCGCCCAGATGGCGGACATGGATTTGTCGTCCACCGTGCCGCGCGCATAGTAGAAGCCGTTTTCCTCGACCAGCTTGAACGGATCGCGCTGCCAGTCCTCGCGCTTCGCGGCGACCACGTCGATATGGCCGAGCAGCAGCATCGGCTTGGCCTTCGCGTCGGATCCCTTCAGGATCGCGACCACGCCGCCGTCGTCCGGATGCTCCGGCGTGGAGAATTGCGTGATGTCGGCATCGGCATAGCCGGCCGCCTTCAGCCGCGCGGCGATCTGCGCGGCCGCCTTGGTGCAGCTTCCGACGCCGACGACCGTATTCGTCTCCACCAGCTCCTTGTAGAGCGAGAAGAAGGCCTTCTGGTCCGGCCGTTCCTGCGCCCCGGCGATCGAGGGGGCCAGCCCAAGCACGGCGATTCCCGCCAACAGCACAGCACGCATTAATTCTCTCCCTGCAACGGTCTTGCGGCCGACCGTTACAGGCAAAGTTGCGTCGCGCAACTGTTTCGGCTCGTCTCAGCTCGCCCTGGCGCCGCGGGGCATCAGGAAGCGCACCTCGCGATTGGCGAAATCGATATCCACCCGGCGGAACAGCTTCAGCGCATCCATGCCCAGCATCAGCGCGGGGCGATTCTCCAGCCCGAAGGCCTTGAACGGCGGCGCATCGTTTTCGGCATAGGCGATCGGCATGTCGCTGATCGACATCGTGCCGAGCTTCACGGTGTTGAGCACGGTGTAGTTCACGGTCACCTGCTCGCCCGTCACCCCGGTCAGCGTGATCGGCACGCCCTTCACGCCGCGCTTCATCACCGCGCGTTCCAGCGCGCGATTGCCCATCGTCACCGCCGATCCGGTATCGAGGATCACGCGCACCCGCTCGTGCCCCACATAGGCTTCGGTGACGACCATCTGGCCGAACAGGTTGCGCGCCCTCACCACGATCTCATTGGGATCGTGCGATTCGCTGGAAGCGCGCTTGCGCGAGGGCGAGACGAGCATCGATCCCTTCTCGAAATCGATCGCCAGCGCATGGCCTTGCAGCGAATCGATTCCCAGCATCCCCGGCGCGCCGAGAAAACGCCCCTCCAGCGCGGGCGCCTCGATCCGCTCGCCGCCGAGCGCGCCGACCGTGATGGACGGGATCACCACCGTCGCCACCTCGCTGATTCCGGTCATCGCCGTGATGCGCACGTTGCGGCCGGCGGCGAGGCGCAACACGTTGGCCAGCTCGCGGCTCACCACGGTGCGTTGCGCGCCGGTGTCGATGATGAAACGATAGGGGCCGGCGTCGGCGATATGGACGGGGACGGTCATCCGTTCCCCGTTGGCGCCGAAATCCAGCAGATCGCCCAACGGCGGAACTGCTTCTGCCGGGGGCGAGACAGGGGCCGGCTGCTGCACCGGGGATTGCGCAGCGAGAAGCAGCAGCAACGGCATGGCAAGCATCCGTTTCATGGAATAGAGAGTGCGCCCGAATCGGGCCTTTCGCAAGCGGGAAATCGCGCCGTTCAATCCGTGCGCATCGCATCCCGCGCCAGCGCGTCCGCCTCCATCAGCAACGCGTCGTCGGCAAGGTCGGTCGCCACCCGTTCCCGCCCGATCAGCACCAGGACGGGCACCGCCAGCGGCGAGATGCGGGGAAGGTCCATGTGCAGCATCGTGCTCCCCGCGCGATCGAGCAGGTCGGCGAGCCGCCCGACGTCCGTCATCCGCGCCCGCGCGTCGGCCCATGCCGCCTGCAACAGGATGTGCCCCGGCTCGTAGCGGCGCAGCACGTCGTAGATCAGGTCGGTGGAGAAAGTGACCTGCTTGCCCGTCTTGCGCTTCCCAGGATGCTGGCGCTCCACCAGCCCGCCGATCACCGCCACCTCGCGGAAGGCGCGTTTCAACAGATGCGATTGCTGCACCCAGTCGACGAATTCATGCTCAAGGATATCGGGCGAGAACAGGGGCTTCGGATCGACCACCGGCTCCAGCGAATAACAGGCGAGCGCATAATCGGATGCGACGAAGCCCAGCGGCTTCAACCCCAGGGTTTCCATCCGCCGGGTGACGAGCATTCCAAGCGACTGATGGGCGTTCCACCCCTCGAAGCTGTAGGCGACCACATAATGCCGCCCCTCGTGCGGGAAGGTCTCCACAAGCAGCTGGTCGGTGCGCGGCAGGGCGGAGCGGCGCGCCTGTATCTCCAGCCATTCGCGCACGTCCGGCGGGAAGCGCCGCCACTCGCCTTCGTCCGCCAGAAAGCCGCGCACGCGATCGGCGAGATGGGTGGAGATCGGCATCCGCGCGCCCCCGTAAGTGGGGATTCGCGCGGGGCGGGCGGTGGCGCGGACGATCAGGTCCTCCGCATCGATCTTCTCCACCTCCAGGCTCATCCCGGCGAAGAAGAATGTGTCGCCGGGGGAAAGGGTGGCGGCGAAACCTTCCTCCACCTTGCCCAGCGCGCGGCCGTTCCTGAACCGCACGCGCAGCATCGTCGCCTCCACGATGATCCCGGCGTTCAGGCGATGCTGCGCAATGAACTTCGGGTGGCTCACCCGCCAGCGGCCGTCGGCGTCGCGCGACAGGCGCCTGAAGCGGTCATAGGCGCGCAAGGCATAACCGCCGTCGCCGATGAAGCCGATCACGCGCGAGAACGTCTCCGCATCCAGCGCGGAATAAGGCAGGGCGGAGCGCACCTCCTCCAGCAGCGCCGCCTCCTCGAACGGCGCGGCGCAGGCGCAGGCCATGATATGCTGCGCCAGCACGTCGAGTGCGCCGGGGCGGAACGGCTCCCCGTCCAGATCGCCCGCCGCCACCGCGTCGAGCGCGGCGCGCGCCTCCAGATATTCGAAGCGGTTGCCGGGAACGACGATCGCCTCCGAAGGCTCGTCCAGCCGGTGATTGCTGCGTCCGATCCGTTGCAGCAGGCGCGACGAGCCTTTCGGCGCGCCCATCTGGATCACGCAATCCACATCACCCCAATCCACCCCTAGATCGAGGCTGGCGGTGGCGACGAGCGCGCGCAGCCGCCCGGCGGCCATCGCGCCCTCTACCTTGGCGCGCGCCTCCTTCTCAAGGCTGCCGTGGTGGATGCCGATGGGAAGCTGGAGCAGATTCTCCTTCCACAGATCCTGGAAGATGAGCTCCGCGAGGCTGCGCGTATTGCAGAAGACGATCGTCGTCTTGTGC
>JAYRJH010000021.1:0-13033 GCA_041906415.1 Sphingomonas sp.
CGTCGAACCGCGCGCCTTCATGGTTGGGATAGATCACGCTGACAATCACCCGGAACATCCTCTCGCTGATTTTGGAAAAAGGGCGCCGGCTGCATCGCCGGCGCCCTTCGTGGGGCCGTGGGATCAGGCGGGTTCGCCGACGATCGTCTTGATCTCCATGAAATCGGCGAGGCCGTATTTGCCGCCTTCGCGCCCGTTGCCCGATTGCTTGTAGCCGCCGAAGGCGGTGCCGGGCGTCGGGCCCCAGGTGTTGATCGTGACGAGGCCCGCGCGCAGCCTGCCCGCGATCTTCGCCGCCTCGGCCGGATCGCCGGAGATGGTGGCGGACAAGCCGTAATCGGTGTCGTTCGCCATCTCCACCGCCTGCTCGCCGTCGTCATAGGTGGTGATGGTGGCGACGGGGCCGAAGGTTTCCTCGCGATAGATGCGCATGTCCGGCGTCACGTCCGCCAGCACGGTCGGGCGGACGAAATAGCCGGCGTTGCGCCCGTCGGGGCGGCCGGGGCCGCCGGTGACGAGCGTCGCGCCTTCATCGATGGCGGACTGGATCAGCGACTGGATCTTGTCGAACTGCGCCTTGTTCACCACCGGGCCGATATGCGCGCCCTGCTCCTCCGGATTGCCGACCGTGACGGATTCCATGATCGCCTTCGCCACGCCGGTCGCGGCCTCCGCCTGGCTCTTGTGGACCAGCAGGCGGGTCGGCGCGATGCAGCTTTGCCCGGTATTGGCGATGACGCCCGCGAGAGTCGGCGGCAGAACCTCCTCCAGCCTGGCGCCTTCGAGCACGAGGTTCGGGGCCTTGCCGCCCAGTTCCTGATGCACGCGCTTCACCGTCGCGGCGGCGGCATTGGCGACGGCGATGCCGGCGCGGGTGGATCCGGTGAAGCTCACCATGTCGACGTCCTTGTGCGCGGAAAGCGCGGCGCCCACGCCCGGCCCGTCGCCATTGACGAGGTTGAACACGCCCGCCGGCACGCCCGCCTCATGCATGATCTCGGCCAGGATGATCGCGTTGGCCGGCGCTTCTTCCGAAGGCTTCAGGATCATGGTGTTGCCGGCCGCCAGCGCGGGGCCGACCTTCGCGCAGATCTGGTTGAGCGGCCAGTTCCACGGCGTGATCATCGCGACGACGCCGATCGGCTCGTGCACCACGCGCGCGCCGCCGACATTCTCGGAGAATTTGAACTCGCGCAGCGCCGCCAGCGCCGACATCAGATGGCCCAGCCCCGCAGGCGCCTGCGCGGCGGCGGCGAAGGAGACGGGCGCGCCCATCTCGCGGCTGGTCGCCGCCGCCAGATCGGGGATGCGCGCCTTGTAGCCGGCGATCACCTTTTCGAGTATCGCGGCGCGTTCCTCCACGCTGGTCCGGGACCAGGTGCGGAATGCCTTCTTCGCGGCCGCCACGGCCTTGTCCACGTCGGCCGCGGTGCCGAGCGTGATCTCGGTGCAGGGCTGCTCGGTCGAGGGATCGATCACCTCATGGCGTCGCCCGCCCTCACTCTCCACCCATGCGCCGTCGATATAGTGCTTCAGGTAGCTTTGCATGATCGGCTCTCCGCGTTCCGTTTAGAGATTTCGGTACGGACATGGGACGTTGCGATTTCCGTTGCAACAGGAAACGCGATATCCGCCGATCGTGCCGCGACGGGACGGGTGAGGCGTCAGCCGTGAAAGCCTCTTTCGCCTGGGGAGCATAAGGAGCAGGCAGGCGGGCGAAAGGATTTCGCCATGCGCCCCCTGCTCGCCCTGATCGCCCTTCCGCTCCTGGCGGCCGCGCCGCAGCCGGCGCCCTTCACCATCGCGGAGACGGGGGAGAGGTTCCAGCATCTCCAGGATGCGCTGATGGCGCGGCGGGGCGAGGATTTCACCGTGCTGGTCGCGCCGGGCGTCTGGCGCGAATGCGCCGTCCAGCAGGCGGGGCGCGTCACCTTCAAGGCGACGGAGCCGGGCAAGGCCATTCTGGAAGGAACGTGCGAGGACAAGGCGGCGCTGGTGCTGCGCGGCCGGGAATCGGTGGTGGACGGTCTCGTCTTCCGCAACATCCGCGTGCATGACGGCAATGGCGCGGGCATCCGCATCGAGGGCGGCGACCTGACGGTGCGCAACGCCATGTTCCTCGACAGCCAGGAGGGGATACTCGGCGCGACGGACGATCCGACGCACGTGACGGTGGACCATTCCACCTTCTCCGGCCTCGGCCAGTGCGACGAATCGTCGGATTGCGCCCATTCGATCTATCTCGCCAACCGGGGCGGCGTGACCGTCACCAACTCCCGCTTCGAGCGCGGGCGCGGCGGCCATTACGTCAAGCTGCGCAGCCCGCAGGTGAAGATCGACGACAACAGCTTCGACGACAGCCACGGCCACAAGACCAATTACGCCATCGACCTGCCGGAAGGCGCGACGGGCGAGATCCTGCGCAACACCTTCGTGCAGGGAGCGGACAAGGAGAACTGGACCGGCTTCATCGTCGTCGCGGCGGAGCAGCGCAAATATCCTTCCGCGGGATTGCGGATAGAGGGCAATGTCGCGACGCTCGCGGCGGGGCAGAACAACAGCCCCGCCTTCGTCGCCAACGTCAGCCGCGAGCGGCTGGCGATCGGCGCGAACCGGCTGGGGCCGGGCGTGCGCGCTTATGAGGAGCGGCGCTGATCAGGCCGCGACCTTCCCCCGGATCATGTCCGCCGCTTTCTCGGCGATCATGATCGTCGGCGCATTGGTGTTCGATCCCACGAGCGTCGGCATCACGGAGGCGTCCACCACGCGCAGCCCTTCCAGCCCGCGCACCTTCAGCCGCGCATCGACCACCGCCATGCGATCGCCGTCCGCGCCCATCTTGCAGGTGCCGACCGGGTGATAGATCGTCTCCGCCGAACGGCGGACCCATGCGTCGATCTCCGCATCGGTCCGCACGTCGGCGCCCGGCGCAAGCTCCGCGTCGCGATAAGGATCGAGCGCCGCCTGCGCCGCCACCTCACGCCCGATCTTCACGCATTCGCGCATCACGCGCACGTCCTCGGCCTGGCTCAGGTAATTGGCGAAGATCAGCGGATCGGCGAGCGGATCGTCCGAGGCGAGGGTGATCCGGCCCCGGCTTTCCGGCCGTAATTGACAGAGGTGAAGCGAGAAGCCGTCCTCGCTCGCCTTCACCTTGCCATGGTCGCGCATGATCGCGAGCACGCCGTGAATTTGCACGTCCGGCCGCGACAGGCCGGCGCGCGAGCAGACAAACGCGCCGGATTCGAGGAACTGCTGCCGCCCCATGCCGCTGCCGCGCAGCAGATATTCGAGGCCGACCTTGAGCTGCCGCAGGCCCTTCGTCGCCGAATAAGCGGTGGCGAGGCCGTGGCTGCGCCAGTTCATGATGATGTCGAGATGGTCCTGAAGATTCTCGCCCACGCCGGGCAGGTCATGCACCGCCCGGACGCCGGCGTCCTTCAGCCGCGCCGGATCGCCGACGCCGGATAGCTGCAATATCTGCGGGCTTTGCACCGCGCCCGCGCAGAGCAGGGCCTCGCCCGCGACCTCGACGCGCTGCGGCTTGCCGCCCGCCAGATAGTCCACCGCCACCGCGCGGCCCTTTTCGATCACGATCCGCGTGGTGCGCGCGCCGGTGATGACCGTCAGGTTCGATCGGCCCAGTACCGGGCGGATATAGGCCTCCGCCGTGGACCAGCGTCGCCCGTTGGCGATCGTCAGGTCGTATCGGCCGAAGCCCTCCATCACCGCGCCGTTGAAATCGGTGGAGATCGGATAGCCCGCCTGCCGTCCCGCCTCGATCAGCGCGTCATGGAACGGGCTGTCGCTTTCGCCCGCCGATACGGTGAGCGGCCCGGCCGCGCCGTGCAGCCCTTCGCTCTCGCCGCGATGATGGCCCTCCAGCCGCCGGAAATAGGGAAGCACGTCTTCCCACGACCAGCCGGTCAGGCCGAACTGTCGCCATTCGTCATAATCCTGCGGATGGCCGCGCATGTAGATCATGCCGTTGATCGCGGACGAACCGCCCAGCCCCTTGCCGCGCGGCCACCACAGACGGCGGTTGTCGAGATGCGGCTCCGGTTCGGTCCAGAAGCCCCAGTTATGCTTGCCGCGCGCCTTGATAAGGCTGCCCACGCCGGCGGGCATCCGCACCAGCATCTCCTTGTTCGCGCCGCCCGCTTCCAGCAGGCAGACGCTTGCCGCCGGATCTTCCGAAAGCCGCGCCGCCAATGCGCAGCCCGCCGAACCTCCGCCGATCACGACATAATCGTAGCCCGCCAAACCGTCTCTCCTGTCTCTTGTCTGCCGCCTGTTGTGTCTATGGGACGAGCACCAGCTTCCCGACCATCCTGCTGTCCCGCATCGCTTCGAACGCCGCGCGCCATTCGGCAAGCGGATATTCGGCGTGGACATGCGGACGGATCGCCTTCTCCTCGGCCAGCCGCCAGATCGCGTCGAGATTCTCGCGCCCGTTCTCCGGAAAGCGCCGCCCATATTCGCCCGCGCGCACGCCGATCACCGAGAAGCCCTTGATGAGCGGCATGTTGGTGGAGACGGCGGCGATCCGGCCGGAGGTGAAGCCTACCACCAGCAACCGCCCGCCGAACGCGATGCAGCGGGTCGATTCGTCGAACACGTCGCCGCCGACCGGATCGTAGATCAGGTCCGCCCCGCCGCCGGTGATCTCCTTCACCCGCTCGCGGAATCCGGGCGCGGGCACGCAAGCCTCGAGCGGATAGAGGCCCGCCACCTCCGCCAGCTTCTCCGCCGAACGGGAGGAGGCGATGACGCGGCATCCGAGCGCATTGGCGAGGTCCACCGCAGCCAGCCCCACCCCGCCGGACGCGCCATGGATCAGCGCCCATTCGCCCGCGCGCGCCATGCCCAGCCGCACCAGCGCGACATAAGCGGTCAGATAGGCCGTGCCGACGCTCGCGGCTTCGGCGAAGGAAAGATGCGCGGGCTTGCGGCGGACGGCGGCGGCGTCCACCGCCGCTATTTCGGCGAACCCGCCCAGCCGCGTGCCGCACACCACCGCCTCGCCGGGCGAAAAGCCCTCGCCGGCGATCACCTCGCCCGCCACCTCCATGCCGGGGGTGAAGGGCAGGGGGGGCTTGAGCTGATATTCCCCACGCGTCATCAGCAGGTCCGGAAAATTGAGCGACGCGGCCTTCACCCGCACGAGCACCTTGCCGGGCGCGGGCGTCGGTTCCGGCACGTCGGTGAGCGCGGTGCCCGAGAGATCGGGTGAAAGGGCCGAAACGACGAGAGCCTTCATGCGGTGGCCGGCCTTGCCGTCATGATATCCAGCAGCGAATCGAACAGGGTGGTCATGTCGAGGTGCGGCGCATGGACCTTGCCCAGCCCGAGCGTGATGAGGCCGTAAGCGCGAATCTCCGCCTCATGCCGGCTGAAGCCGATCGCGGCGAGGTTGTTCGCGAGGAAATCGAGCAGCAGGGCGTCGTGCCGCTCCACCGCCGCGCGGGCGCGGGGGTCGCTCTCGGCCCATGCCCGCATCGCGATCCCCAGCCGGGAGGCGCCGCGCCGCCGCACCGTCTGGCCCAGCAGGCGGATGCGGCCGACCGGATCGTCCGTCGCGCGTTCCAGCGCGTCGATCAGGTCGCTCACCTGCGTCTCGGCGAAATAATGGGCGAGCTGCCCCTGATAATCGTCGAAATCCTTGAAATGATGATAGAAGCTTCCCGTGGAGACGCGCAGCTCCTCCGCCAGCGGGCGCAGTTTCAGCGCGCGCAGGCCGCCCCGGCGAAGCAGGGACTGGCCCGTTTCCAGCCAGTCCCGCGGCGTGAGATCAGGAGGGCGCGAAACGCTCTGATTTGCTGGCTTCACGCTTGACATCCCCTCTACCATAACGAAGGTTATGCCGGAAATCGGCGTCGGTAAAGAGCCGCGCGTCGACATCGGCCTTGGAGAGATCGGAAATGCCTGACGCTTATATCATCGACGCCGTCCGCACCCCGCGCGGGATCGGAAAGCAGGGGAAGGGAGCGCTCGCCGACATGCATCCCCAGCATCTCGCCGCGACGGTGCTCAAGGCGCTGAAGGAGCGCAACCATCTGAACACGGCGGAAGTGGACGACATCATCTGGTCCACCTCCACCCAGCGCGGCAAGCAGGGCGGCGACATGGGGCGCATGGCGGCGCTGGACGCGGGCTATGACGTGAAGGCCAGCGGCACGACGCTCGATCGCTTCTGCGGCGGCGGCATCACGGCGGTGAACTTCGCCGCGGCGCAGATCATGTCCGGCATGGAGGATCTGGTGATCGCCGGCGGCACGGAGATGATGAGCCTCACCGCCGCCATGGCGCAGGAGGATATCGAATCCGGCAAGCCGCCGCTCGGCATGGGATCGGGCAATGCGCGGCTGAACCAGACGCATCCGCAGAGCCATCAGGGCGTGTGCGGCGATGCGATCGCCAGCATGGAGGGGATCACGCGCGAGCAGCTCGACGCGGCCGGCCTGGAGAGCCAGCGCAAGGCCGCCGCGGCGATCGCGGAAGGGCGTTTCGACAAGTCGATCGTGCCGGTGGTGGACGATGCGGGCAACGTGGTGCTGGCGAAGGACGAATATCCCCGCCCGCAGACCACGGCCGAGGGCCTTGCCAGCCTCAAGCCCTCGTTCACCGCGATCGCGGACATGCCGATCAACGCGAAGGGCGACACGTTCCGCAAGCAGATCAACCGCAAATATCCCGATCTGGAGATCCGGCATTTCCACCATGCGGGCAATTCCTCCGGCGTGGTGGACGGCGCGGCGGCGGTGCTGCTGGCGTCGAAGGACTATGCCGACAAGCACGGCCTGAAGCCGCGCGCGCGGATCGTGGCGATGGCGAATATCGGTGACGACCCCACGCTGATGCTCAACGCGCCCGTCCCGGCGGCGAAGAAGGTGCTGGCAAAGGCCGGCCTCACCAAGGACGATATCGACCTGTGGGAGATCAACGAGGCGTTCGCGGTCGTCTCCGAGAAATTCATCCGCGACCTCGATCTCGATCGCAGCAAGGTGAACGTCAACGGCGGCTCGATCGCGCTCGGCCATCCGATCGGCGCGACGGGCGCGATCCTGATCGGCACGATCGTGGACGAGCTGGAGCGGCAGAACAAGCGCTACGGCCTCGTCACCATGTGCGCGGCCGGCGGCATGGCGCCCGCGATCATCGTGGAGCGTGTCGAGGGGTGACACTGATCCGGCCCCTCTCCTGACCCGATGGGCGAGGGGCCGAAGGAACGGGGCAGAGCGGCGCGACAGACGCCGCCTCGCCATATGGATGGAGAGAGAGGATGCTGCACCCGGTCGCCCATGCCGCGGCGACGCCCGACAAGCCCGCCTATATCATGGCGGCCACGGGCGAGACGGTCACTTATGGCGAGCTGGATCGCCGCGCCAACCAGGGCGCGCACCTGTTCCGCGCGCTGGGGCTGAAGCGCGGCGACGGCATTGCCATGATGATGGAGAACAACGCCCGCTATCTGGAGATATTGTGGGCGGCGGAGCGCGCGGGCGTCTACATCACCTGCCTTTCGTCCAAGCTGCTGGCCGACGAGGTGGAATATATCCTGCGCGACGGCGATTGCCGCGCGCTGATCGTGTCGAAGGCGGTGGAGGGAATCGCCACCGCGATCCTTCCCCGGATCGGCGACATGAAGCGCTACATGGTCGACGGCGCCGTGCCGGGTTACGAAAGCTATGAGGCCGCGCGCGATGCGCAGCCCGGAACGCCGATCGCGGACCCGTCGCCGGGGCAGATCATGCTCTATTCTTCCGGCACCACGGGCAAGCCCAAGGGCGTGCGCTTCCCGCTGCCGGAGGATGCGTTCGGCACCAACGTCTCCCCGCTCGTCGGGCTGGGGCAGGCGCTCTACGGCTGGACGCCGGACATGGTCTATCTCAGCCCTGCGCCCATGTATCACGCGGCCCCGGTGCGCTGGTCCATGGCGGTGAACCAGATCGGCGGCACGGTGGTGATCATGGATCGCTTCGACGCAGAGAAGGCACTGGAATATATCGAGAAATACAAGATCACCCATGCGCAGTGGGTGCCCACGCACTTCATCCGCATGCTGAAGCTGCCGCCGGACGTGCGTGCGCGCTACGACATGTCCTCGCTGAAATCGGTATGGCATGCCGCCGCGCCCTGCCCGGTGCCGGTGAAGCAGGCGATGATCGGCTGGTGGGGGCCGATCGTCGGCGAATATTATGCGGGGACGGAAGGCAACGGCTTCCACGCGATCCAGTCGGCGGAATGGTTGACGCACAGGGGCTCGGTCGGCCGCAACCTCACCACCATCACCCATATCTGCGACGAGGACGGCAACGATCTGCCGCCGCGCGCCGAGGGCGCGATCTATTTCGAGCAGCCGGACGGCGGGCGCGTCTTCACCTATCACAACGATCCGGGGAAGACGGCCGATTCCACCAATCGCCACGGCTGGACCACGCTGGGCGACGTGGGCTGGATGGACGAGGAAGGCTTCCTCTACCTCACCGACCGCAAGAGTTTCATGATTATCTCCGGTGGCGTGAACATCTATCCGGCGGAGATCGAGAATCTGCTGGTGACGCATCCCAGCGTTGCCGACGTTGCCGTGATCGGCGCGCCGCACGACGAGATGGGCGAGGAAGTGGTCGCCGTCGTCCAGCCGCGCGACATGGCGGAGGCGGGCGAGGCGCTGGCTGCCGAGCTGATCGCCTTCGCGCGCGAGCATCTGAGCCACGTCAAGACGCCGCGCCGCATCGATTTCCGCGCCGAGCTGCCGCGCCACGACACGGGCAAGCTCTACAAGCGCCTGCTGCGCGATGAATATTGGGGGAAAAAGCCGCTGGTGGAGGGTAGCCCGGCATGAGCTTCAACTTCGGGGATATGATCGAGGCGGTCGAACGGAAAGTTCCCGCCGACCGTCCGGCGCTGGCGCATGGCGACGAGGTGGTCGTCTGGGGCGAGCTGGCCCGGCGATCGAGCAACCTTGCCCGCGCCCTGATCGAACGCGGGCTCCAGCCGGGCGAGCGCGTCGCTTTCTATGCCTATAACAGCGCCTCCTATCTGGTGGCGCTGATGGCGTGCTGGAAGGCGCGGGGGACGCACGTCAACGTCAACTATCGCTATGTCGCGGACGAACTGGCTTATATCCTCGCCGACAGCGATGCGACCGTGCTGTTCTACGATGCCGGCCTGCGCGATGCGGTGGCGGCGGTGGCGGAGCGCTCGCCGCACGTCCGCACCTGGGTGGAATGGGGCGAAGGCGGCGACGCATCGGCTCCGGTCCCCGCCTTCGCCGAGCGGCTGGAGACGCTGGTCGCGGGCGACGGCGCGCCGCTGGGCATCGCGCGCGATCCGGGCGACCGCTTCTTCATCTACACCGGCGGCACCACCGGCATGCCCAAGGGCGTGGTCTGGGCGCATGCCGATCTCAACGCGATCGGCCTCGCGGCGGTGGCGGCACAGGGGCTGCCCGTGCCGGACAGCGTGGAGCAGGCGGCCGATTTCGCCGCCGCCAATCCCGATTGGCCCAAGACCCTGGTGGGGCCGCCGATCATGCACGGCACCGGGCTTCTCTCGGCCTATGGCGCGTTGCTGGCGGGCGGGCTGGCGATCACGCTGCCGAGCCACAGCTTCCGCGCGGAGGAGGCGCTGGACGCGATCGATCGCTGGAAGGCCAATCGCCTCGTCGTGGTCGGCGACGCCTTCGCCCGGCCGATCCTGGAGGCGCTGGACGCCGCCCCGGGGCGGTGGGACGTATCATCGGTGCGGCTGATCGTCTCCTCGGGCGTGATGTGGACGCAGGGCGTGAAGGACGGCCTGCTCCGCCACATGCCGGATGCCGTGTGCCAGGACAATTTCAGCTCCTCCGAGGCGATCGGCATGGGCGTATCCGTCACCACGCGCGACGGCACGGTGGAGACCGCGAAGTTCATGGTCGGCCCGCGCTGCCGGGTGCTCGATGAAAACGATCGCGATGTCGTCCCCGGCTCCGGCGCGCGCGGGGTGGTGGCGCTGGGGCCGCCCAACCCGATCGAATATCATAAAGACCCCGCGAAGAGCGCCCGCACCTTCCGCGAGATCGACGGCGTGCGCTATTCGATCCCCGGCGATTTCGCGGAGGTGGCGGCGGACGGCACCCTGATCCTGCTGGGGCGCGGATCAGCCTGCATCAATTCCGCCGGGGAGAAGGTATTCCCGGAGGAGGTGGAGGAAGCGCTGAAGCTCTGCCCGGCGGTGCGCGACGCCCTGGTGTTCGGGGTGCCCGATCCGAAATGGGGGCAGGCGGTGGCCGCCGTCGTGCGGGTGGAGGAGGGATTCGACGAAGCCCGCGCCCGGGAGGATCTGCGCGCGCGGCTGGCGGGCTACAAGCAGCCCAAGCTGATCGTCGCCACCGATCAGTCGCTTCGCGCGCCGAACGGCAAGGCGGACTACGGCAAGGCGAAGACGCTGGCAGGGGTGGCGTAAGCGCACCATCGTCGCTCCGATCTTGTGCCGGGGGGCCGCGGGGGATCAACCTCGAAGCATCTCTTCCACCCATTCGGGCACCAGCGCCGATGCGGGGCCGTGCCGCGTCTCGCCGAACCACGCGCTGCCGGCGGAAGGTTCCAGGTTCAGTTCCAGTGTCCTCGCGCCGTGATAGCGCGCGCCCTGCACGAAGCCCGCCGCCGGATAGACCGCGCCCGACGTGCCGATCGACACGAACAGGTCGCAATCCGCCAGCGCCCGCTCGATCACATCCATATGATATGGCATCTCCCCGAAGAACACGATGTCCGGCCGCAGCGAGGGCGCGTCGCATTCCGGGCAGGGCGAGCTGGGCGGCAGGCCGCCCGACCAGCGCACCCGCGCCCCGCATGACGCGCAGAGCGCCGCGTTCAGCTCGCCGTGCATATGGCACATGCGCCGTGCGCCGGCGCGCTCATGCAGGTCGTCGACATTCTGCGTGACGATCAGCAGCTCGCCACTCCATGTCCGATCCAGCCGCGCCAGCGCCTCGTGCGCCGCATTGGGTCGCACCCCGTCCAGCGCCGCGCGGCGTTCGTCATAGAAGCGATGCACCAGCGCGGGAGAACGCGCGAGCGCCTCCGGCGTGCACACATCCTCGACGCGATGCCCTTCCCACAATCCGCCCGGCCCGCGAAAGGTCGCCAGCCCGCTCTCCGCCGAAACGCCCGCGCCGGTGAGGATGACGATATTGTCTGGCCGCTCCATTCTTTTCTTCCGCGATTCCACGCGCTCGCCTCTTGCAGGGGTATGCTTTGTCGATAGCATGATGGCGGGGAAAAGGGAGGAATATGAAGAAATGCGTGTATCTTGCGGGTGCCGCGCTGGCTGCCGCGTCGGCGCAGGCCGAGCCTTCGCGCGAGGCAAAGGCATTCGGCGCGCGTGAGTTCATCCAGGATATCAGCCTGTCGCCGGACGGAAAGAAGGTGGCGATCGTCGAGGCGATGGCGGGGCGCAGCGCGGTGCTGGCCATCGCCGATTTCAGCGCGACCGAACCGAAACCGATCCTGCGCGCTTCCGGCGATCCGGAGCAGATCAATTATTGCCGCTGGACCACCGGTAGCCGGCTGGTGTGCAGCATCGGCCTGCAGGTCAACGATGCCGGCCTGCTGATCGGCTATACGCGGCTGCTGGCGCTCAATGACGACGGTAGCGGGCAGAAGGAACTGACACGTTCGCCGGACAACTCGCGCGCGCTGCGGCTGATGCAAATAGGCGGATCGGTGATCGACTGGACGGGAAGCGGCAACGGCGGTTCAGTTCTGGTGACGCGGGATTTCGTGCCTGAATCGACCATCGGCACCCGCGTGGCGGACGAACGCAACGGCCTTGGCGTCGATCTGCTCGATACGGTTTCGCTCGCGCGCCGCACGGTGGAGCAGCCACGCAGGGGGGCGACGAACTATATCAGCGACGGGCTGGGCAATGTGCGGATCATGGGTCTCGGATCGGAAACCTCGTCGGGATATGCGGATCGGAACATCTCTTTCAGCTATCGCAGAAAAGGCGATCGGAGCTGGCAGCCGCTCGTAAAATATCAGCGCATAGGGGGAGGGGCGGGCACCGGCTTCTATCCGGCGGTCGTCGATCCGACGCTGGATGTGGTTTATGGCTTCGATGATGCCGGGGGCCGGCGCGGCGTTTACCGCATCGCGCTGGACGGCAGCATGAAGAAGGACTTGATGGTCGCTCATCCCGAAGTGGATGTCGATCAGCTGCTCAGCATCGGCCGGCAGGGGCGGGTGATCGGCGCTTCCTGGGCGACGGACAGGCGCCATATCGAATTCTTCGATCCCGAGCTGGCGAAGCTTTCCGCCGCGCTGGGCAAGGCGATCCCCGGCCTGCCGATCATACGCTTCGTAGATGCCAGCGCGGACGAGAAATTGCTGCTGCTCCACGCCAGCTCGGACGACGATCCCGGCCGTTATTACCTGTTCGACAAGACGGCGCGGAAGCTGGAGGAGGTGTTGCCGGCGCGGCCGCAGCTGAACGGGATCACGCTCGCGAAGATGAAGCCGGTGAGCTATCGCGCGGCCGACGGCACGGATATCCCCGCTTATCTCACGCTGCCACCAGGCAGTTCCGGCAAGGGACTGCCGACGATCGTCATGCCGCATGGCGGACCATGGGCGCGCGACGAATGGGGCTTCGACTGGCTGGCGCAATTCTTCGCCGCACGCGGCTATGCCGTGCTCCAGCCCAATTTTCGCGGATCGAGCGGTTATGGGGAGAACTGGTTCCAGAAGAATGGCTTCCAATCCTGGCGCACCGCGATCGGCGACGTGAACGACGGCGGGCGCTGGCTGGTGAAGCAGGGCATCGCCGATCCTGCGAAGCTGGCGATCGTGGGCTGGTCCTATGGCGGCTATGCGGCGCTGCAATCAGCGGTGCTGGATGCCGATCTGTTCAAGGCGATCGTGGCGATCGCGCCGGTGACGGATCTGGAATCGCTGCGGGCCGAAGCGCGCGATTACATGTCGTTCCCGATCGTCGATCGCGCGATCGGGAACGGGCCGCATGTCCGCGAAGGCTCGCCGGCACGCAACGC
>JAYRJH010000021.1:13053-15957 GCA_041906415.1 Sphingomonas sp.
TGCTGCTGTTCCACGGCGATCAGGACGCCAATGTGCGGATCGCCGAATCGCGGCTGATGGCGGACAAGCTGCGCGGCGCCGGCAAGAAGGTGGAGCTGGTGGAATATAAGGGGCTGGATCACCAGCTCGACGATTCCACCGTGCGCGCGGAGATGCTGGACAAGGCGGACACTTTCCTGCGCGCCGCGCTGCATATGTAGATATGAAAAGGGCGGCCCCGTCGCCGGAGCCGCCCTTTCGCTTGCCGACAGGCGAACCGATCAGCGCGAATAGAATTCGACGACCAGGTTCGGCTCCATCTTCACCGGATAGGGCACTTCGTCCAGCGTCGGCACACGAATGAAGGTGACCTTGGCGTTGCCGTCCTGCGCGACATAATCGGGCACTTCGCGCTCGGCGAGGCCCTGCGCCTCCATCACCAGCGCCATTTCCTGCGCCTTCTTGCCGAGCGTGATCTCGTCGTTCACCGACACGCGGCGCGACGCGATGTTGCACTTCACCCCGTTGACGTAGATGTGGCCGTGGCTGACGAGCTGGCGCGCGGCGAAGATCGTCGGCGCGAACTTGGCGCGATAGACGATCATGTCCAGCCGGCGCTCGAGCAGGCCGATCAGGTTCTGCGAGGTGTCACCCTTCATGCGCGCGGCTTCGTCATAAGCGTGGCGGAACTGCTTTTCCGTCACGTCGCCGTAATAGCCCTTCAGCTTCTGCTTGGCGCGGAGCTGGATGCCATAGTCGGACATCTTGCCCTTGCGGCGCTGACCATGCTGGCCGGGGCCATATTCGCGCTTGTTGACCGGGCTCTTCGGACGACCCCAGATGTTTTCGCCCATCCGGCGGTCGAGTTTGTACTTGGCGCTGGAGCGCTTCGACATGATCTTTCCTTCAATCTGCGAACAACGGTTCTTCCCGGTATCGCTCTGACGCTTCGCATAAGGAAACGCAGGGCCACCGCTTCACCGGGGATACGGGGCCGATTGCGAAGGCGCGCGCCTAGCCGGGAGGCGCGCCGGAGTCAAGGTGAGGGGTTATTTGCCGGCCGGTTGCGCGCTCGTCTGCTGTATCTTGTCGATCATCTCCTGGGTATCGGGCGCGCTCGCGCCACTGGGCGGCGGTGCCGCAAACCTTCTTGGTGCCGATCAGGCTGCCTGTCACCTGAAAGGTGCGGCAGGTGATCTTCTCCTTCGCGGGACTCGTCGGTGCAACTGGCTGCGCGGCGGGTGCCGCTTGCAGAAGCAGCAAAAGGCTGGCGATCATGTAAAACCCCCTTCCGGATCGTTTCCGAACTGACGCAGGTGTGTTGCGTCCGGGCGGGGCGGTCAACAAATTTTCAACGGCTGGACAGATGCGTCCGCCGCCGCCACATCACCGCGCATGACGATCCTTCCCGGAAAGCAATGCAACACGATGGCGGAAGTGCGCGCGGGCGTCGATCAGGTCGATCGCGAGCTTGTCGCCCTGCTGCGCCGCCGTTTCGACTATATGGACGCCGCCGCCCGCATCAAGCCGGAGCGCGGGGCCGTGCGGGACGAGCCGCGCAAGGCGCAGGTGATCGCCAATGCCCGCGCCGCGGCGGAGGCCGTCGGTATGCCGGGCGCCGCGATCGCTGACATATGGGATCGGCTGGTGGAAGCCTCCATCGCCTATGAGCTGGAGGCGTTCGACCGGCGTTGAAACATCCGGCGCGGATATAACTTTCCTCCGCTAACCGCTCTTTAGGACAGGCGGGCGCATGGACGCGGCGAAAGGATTCGCCACGACGATGCAGCGCCTGTCCCTGATTTCGCCCAATCCGCCGCGCCTTGCGGAATATCGCGCCACGCTGGAGCGGATCGAGGATTCCGGCATCTACAGCAATTTCGGCCCGGAAGCGCGCCGCTTCGAGGCGGCCGTCGCAGCACGCCTGTTCGGCGGGCGCGGAGCGTGCCTGTCGGTCGCCAATGCGACGCTCGGGCTGATGATCGCGCTGAAGGATGCGGTGGGGGAAGCGAAGGGGCGCTATGCGCTGATGCCGGCGCTTACCTTCGCGGCCACGGCGCAGGCGGCGTATTGGGCGGGGCTGACGCCGCTCATATGCGATGTCGATCCCGCCGACTGGACAGCGTGCGCGGCGGCCGAGGAGCGGCTGCTCCTTCGCCATGGAGACGGGATCGCGGCGCTGGTGCCCTATGCCGCGTTCGGCCGCGCGATCGATCTCGATCGCTATGCGTGGTTGGAGCGGCGGCACGGCGTGAAGGTGGTGGTGGACGCAGCGGCATCGCTGGGCACGACCGATGCGGACGGCACCAGCTTCGGCGCGGGCGCGCCTTTTCCGGTCGTCTTCTCCATGCACGCGACGAAACCGTTCGCGGTGGCGGAGGGCGGGCTGATCCATTGCCGGGACCACGACACGATCGAGCGGCTGCGCGCCATGGCCAATTTCGGCTTCGCGGGCAGTCGCAGCGCAAGCCTGCCCGGCCTGAACGCCAAGCTGCCCGAGGTGCTCGCTGCGATCGCCAGCGCCAAGCTGGAGACGTTCGGAGAAAGCTGCGCCGCACGCGAGACTGTGGCGGCGGCCTATCGCGACGCGATCGGCGGGCGCTACGCCACCCAGCCCGCGCCGGAGGGGCGGCAGGCGTTGGGCTTCTTCCAACTCCTGCTGCCAGCCGGCACCGATCGCGCGCGCGTCGCCGCCGCGATGGAAGCGGAGGGCATCGGGTCGGGCAGCTATTTCAGCCCGCACCTCGGCCAGCAGCCATGGGTGCGGCAGGTTTCGATGATCGAGCCGACCCCGGTGGCGGACGATATCGCCGCACGCATCTTGTCGCTGCCGCTGCATGACACGATGACGGCCGGTGACGCCGAACGCGTGATCGCGGCGCTCGATCGCGCCTGCGCCACGCCGCGCGTCGCCGTTTCCGCCGC
>JAYRJH010000456.1:0-2229 GCA_041906415.1 Sphingomonas sp.
GGCAGGCCTTCGCCGACCTGCCCGGCACGGTCGAGGCGGGCGAGCTTGGAGTGCGCGAAGAAGCGCGCGGGCTGGTGCTGCCGACCGCGATCTGGGCGCGCTGGTCGCGGTGACGGCGGGCGTGCCGCTCCATGCGGTGAGCGGTGTCTTCTACCGCGCGGTCGACCCGCTTCACGCGGCCGATGCCCTGTCCGGCTCGTGCGGCGATGGCCGTTATTCGCGGCGCGGGCAGCCCACGCTCTACCTCAGCGCCTCGCGCGAAGGCGTCGAGGCGGCGATGGCCGCCCATCGCGCGGCGGACGAACGGGAGCGCGTCGTCCTGCCGTTTCGGGTCGAGGCGAATCGCGTCGCGGATCTGCGCGATCCCGACACATTGGCGCGAATCCGTGAAGCGGCGGGCGATCCCTGATCGACGCGTCGCGCAAGGCGCCGGGCCTGTGGCATCTGGTGCTGTTCCGCTGGAACGTCCCCGGCGGGCCGGCGGTGCGACCTCAATAATCGCAGGCGGAATAGTCGCCCGCGTGGCAGGCGGCGACGGCGCGGCGCCAGTCGGCCATGTCGCGCTCATATCGCGCGCGGTTGCGGGCATAGCGCGCCATCTCGTCGTCATGCGCGCGCACGGCGGCCGCATAATCGCCACCGCCCGCAAGCACCACGCGGCGCTGCCCGGTCGCGCGCGCGGCGACGCCGGCCCGCAGGTTGAGCTGGCGGGTCATGTCGCTGTCGCGCGCCCGCGCGGCCGCGCTGCGCATCGATGCATCGCGGGGATCGTCGGCATGGGCGGCGACAGGCATCATCGCCGCGACGATCGCGGCGCAGACGGACGATTTGGCCCTCATATGCGATTGTCCCCCAAATATCGCCTGAGAAGCTATCAGCGCGAAGGGCGGAGCCGCAAACCGATTGCGACGAAGCGCAGGCCGCGTTCAGCCCAGCGCGGCGAGCTTCTCCTCCGCCAGCCGATCCAGCTCGGCGCGGCTCTTCTTCTCGGCCGCCGTCTTGAGCTGGCCGCAGGCCGCGTCGATATCCCGACCGCGCGGGGTGCGCGTGGGGGCGGAGATGCCCGCCTCGAAGATGATGTTCGAAAACGCCCTGATCCGCTCCGGCGTGGAACATTCATAAGGCGCGCCGGGCCATGGGTTGAAGGGGATGAGGTTCACCTTCGCGGGCAGGCGATAATGCCGGATCAGCCGCACCAGCTCGCGCGCGTCCTCGTCCGAATCGTTCTTGTCCTTCAGCATCACATATTCGAAAGTGATACGCCGGGCGTTGTTCGCGCCGGGATAATCGGCGCAGGCCTGCAGCAGCTCCTCGATGCCGTATTTGCGGTTGATCGGCACGATCTCGTCGCGCACCTCCTTCGTCACGGCGTGGAGCGAGACCGCGAGGTTCACCCCGATCTCCTCCCCCGCGCGCGCCATCATCGGCACGACGCCCGAGGTGGAGAGCGTGATGCGCCGCTTGGAGAGCGCGAGCCCGTCGCCGTCCATCACGAGGCGAAGCGCATCGCGCACATTCTCGAAATTATACAGCGGCTCGCCCATCCCCATCATGACGATGTTGGTGAGCATCCGCCCTTCCGGCTGGCTGGGCCACTCACCCAGCGCGTCGCGCGCCAGCATCACCTGGCTCACGATCTCCCCCGCCGTAAGGTTGCGGACCAGCCGCATCGTGCCGGTGTGGCAGAAGCGGCAGTTGAGCGTGCAGCCGACCTGGCTGGAGACGCACAGCGTGCCCCGATCCGCATCGGGGATGAACACCATCTCGTAATCCTGCCCGTCCGGCGAGCGGAGCAGCCATTTGCGCGTGCCGTCGGTGGAGACCTGCGCGGTCACGATCTCCGGCCGGCCGATCACGAAGCGTTCGGCCAGCCAGGGGTGCTGCGCCTTGGCGATGTCGGTCATCCGCGCGAAATCGGTCGCGCCGCGATTGTAGATCCAGTGCCAGATCTGCTTGGCGCGCAGCTTCGCCTGCTTCGGCTCCATGCCCGCGTCGGCCAGCGCCTGCCGCAGCGCGTCCTTCGACAGGCCGATCAGGTCGACGCGGCCGTCCTCCCGCATCGCCTCGGGGCGCGCCACGGGCACGGGATCGAAGTGCCCGGGAATGGGCATGGGGGCTGCCGACGCTGTTTGCATGGCGCCCACATAGTCGAGTCGCCGCCGTTTTTCCAGCCTAGCGGCCGGCGCATCCCAGGGCGGCCGCGTCGATCGCGCTCGCCGCGCCGGGACG